>CALDUL010000073.1 GCA_937923575.1 uncultured Algimonas sp. | reverse complement strand
TGTTCTACGAATGGCTCGCGCCGATGGGAGACGAATTCCAGCTCTTCAACCTGTTCAACTACATTACATTTCGCGTCGGCGGAGCGTTGATGACGTCGCTGATCATCTGTTTCGTCATCGGGCCGAAGATGATCGACGGTCTGCGCGCGCGCCAGGGCAAGGGACAGCCGATCCGCCTCGATGGACCCGAAGGTCACTTCGTCAAGCAGGGCACGCCGACGATGGGCGGGCTGATGATCCTGCTGGCCGTGATCATCTCGACCCTGCTCTGGGGCAATCTGCACAGCCCGTTTCTCTGGACCGTTTTCATGGTCACGGCGGCGTTCGGCGCGATCGGTTTCTACGATGACTATCTGAAGGTCTCCAAACAGTCGCATAAGGGCTTTTCAGGGAAAATCAGACTGTTGCTGGAATTTGGTGTCGCGGCGCTGGCCGTCTGGATCATCAGCGGCGTCGTGCCTACGGAGGGCGGCTTCAACACCGGTCTCGCCGTACCGCTGTTGCAAAATACCTGGATCAATCTCGGCGCGCTGTTCGTGCCGTTCGGCTGCCTCGTCATTGTCGGTTCGGCCAATGCGGTGAACCTTACGGACGGCCTCGATGGGCTCGCGATTGTTCCCGTGATGATCGCCTGCATGGCGCTAGCCTTCATCGCCTATCTCGTCGGCAATGCGGTGTTTTCCGACTACCTCGGCGTGCCCTTCGTGCCGGGTTCGGGCGAAGTGACGATCTTCCTCGGCGCGATCATCGGCGCGTCGCTCGGCTTTCTCTGGTTCAACGCTCCGCCCGCCATGATCTTCATGGGCGACACGGGCAGCCTCGCGCTCGGTGGCGCGCTCGGCACGACGGCGGTCGCGATCAAGCACGAGATCGTGCTCGCCGTCATCGGCGGTCTGTTCGTGCTCGAAGCCGTCTCGGTGATCGTGCAGGTGGCGTCGTTTAAACTGACTGGCAAGCGCGTCTTCCGCATGGCACCGATCCACCACCACTTCGAGAAGAAGGGCTGGGCGGAGCCGACCATCGTCATCCGCTTCTGGATCATCGCCATCATCCTCGCCCTCGTCGGGCTTTCGACCTTGAAACTGCGCTAGTGATCAAAGCCGCTACATTCGTCGGCCGAAAGGTCGCTGTCTTCGGCCTCGGTCGGACCGGAAACTCGGCCGCGCTGTCGCTACAGGCGGGCGGCGCGGACGTTTGGGCGTGGGACGACAATGAGGTCTCGCGCGAGGCTGCGGCCGAGGCTGGCGTCGACGTGAAGGACCTCCGCGACGCGGACTGGTCTAGCTTCGACGAGCTGGTCCTCTCGCCCGGCGTGCCGGACAGCTTGCCCGAACCACATTGGAGCGCGACAGCGGCCAAGGATGCGGGTGTGCCGATCATCTGCGACATTGAAATTCTCGCCCGCGAGGTGAATGCGCGGCCCGCGAAGGACCGGCCGAAGATCATTGCCATCACGGGCACCAACGGCAAATCAACCACGACCTCGCTGATCGGCCACATCTTGTCGGCCTGCGGGAAAGATGCGCAGATCGGCGGCAATATTGGGCGCGGCGTGTTGGATCTCGACCGTATGCACTCCGGTACACACTATGTCATCGAACTGTCCTCCTATCAACTAGAGCGAACGCACAGCCTCCGTGCCAATGCGGCCGTGTTTCTTAACCTGACGCCGGACCATCTCGACCGCCACGGCGATATGGAAGGGTACAGCCGCGCCAAGCAGGTCATTTATGCCAATCAAACGTCGGACGACGCAGTTATCATCGGCGTGGATGATGACAATGGCCGCGCGCTGACGACACAGCTCAAGCGCGCCAATGGCCGTCGAATCATTCCGATTTCTGCCCGCCGTGCGCTGGGGCACGGCGTCTTTGCGGTCGGGCGAAAGCTCACGGACCGGACAAAGCGCAAGGGCGTTTTCGTCTGCGACCTGTCGGATGCGATAGCTCTCGACGGACAGCACAACGCACAGAACGCGGCTGCTGCCTATGCGGCGACAACGTCGATCGGTCTGGACGCCGAGAGTGTCGGCGCGGCAATCCTCAGCTTCCCCGGTCTCGCTCACCGCATGGAAACCATCGGCCGCGCGGGCCGTGTGCGCTTTATTAACGATAGCAAGGCGACCAATGCGGACGCCGTGCGCCAAGCCTTGCGCAGCTACACCGACATCTACTGGATCGCGGGCGGGGTGGCGAAAGAGGGCGGATTGGAACCCGTGCTTGATCTCGCGGACCACGTGACCAAGGCCTACCTCATCGGCAAGGCCGCCAAACCCTTCGCCCGGCAACTCGCCAAGGCCAAAGTCGATCACAAGATTTCGGGCGAGCTGAAGATGGCGGTCCTATGCGCAATGCGCGATGCGCTCGCGTCCGGCTCCGAAGCTCCGATCATCCTGCTCTCGCCCGCCTGTGCGAGCTTCGACCAGTTCAAGAATTTTGAAGTGCGAGGCGATGCGTTTCGCCGCGAGGCAGAAGCGCTGATTGCCCTGTTCGAAGCGGAAACGGCCAACAAGACGCGCGAGAGCGCGGCATGAACACAACCTCGCTGACAGGCATTCGCAGCCAGTTTACCTCCCGCACGCGTCGGTTTCTGCTGGCCGAGTGGTGGCGCTCCATCGACCAGCTGACCCTGATGCTGCTGCTCTGCCTGCTCTGCGCGGGCCTTGTGCTCAGCATGGCGGCCAGTCCGGCGGCGGCGCACCGACTGGGCTATGGGTCGCCCTTCTACTTCCTGACGCGTCACATGGTCTTCGCCATGATGGGCTTTGCCGGCGCAGTGTTCGTGTCACTGTTCCAACCGCGCGGCGCGCGGCGCATCGGGGTGCTCGCGCTTGTCGGGGCCATGACCGTGATGGCGCTGCTCCCGGTCATTGGCTACGAGGTGAAGGGCGCGGTGCGCTGGATCCGTATTGGCCCCATCGGCCTGCAGCCGTCCGAATTCGCCAAGCCCGCTTTCATCGTCTTCGCTGCCTGGATGTTCAGCGCCGCCAAGCGGGACCCGCAATTACCCGCCGTGCCCGTCGTGCTCGCCGTCTATGCGAGCCTGATCGTCATGCTGATCACACAGCCGGATTTCGGGCAGAGCTTTCTGATCACGCTCTGCTTTGCGGCCGTTTTTTTCTTCGCCGGGATGAGCGTGCGTTGGCTCATGGTCATGCTCGGCATATCTGGCGTCGGCGCGCTCGCGGCCTACACCATGCTCCCGCACGTGCGCGCGCGCATCGCGACCTTCCTGTCGCCGGACAAGTCGGACAGCTACCAAACCGACAAGGCACTGGAAGCCATCGCCAGCGGCGGCTTTTTCGGACGCGGACCGGGTGAGGGGAAAGTCAAATATGACCTCCCCGACGGCCACACCGATTTCATCTTCAGCGTCGGGGTGGAGGAGTTCGGATTTCTCATCTCTGCGTTGCTGGTGCTTATGATCGCGGCCTTCGTCGTGCGCGCCTTCTCGAATGCTCTGCGCCTGAACGACCCATTTTGCCAGCTGGCCACGGCCGGGCTCGCGACCATGATCGGCATGCAGGCGATCATCAACCTCTTCGTCAATTTGAACATGGCGCCGAGCAAGGGCATGACGCTGCCGTTCATATCCTCGGGCGGCTCGTCGCTGCTGGCGCTCTGCTTCTCCGCAGGACTGATCCTGGCCTTCACGCGCCGCCGTCCCGGCGCTTACCGGGCGAACTGATGCGTGCTCTGCTGGCCGCTGGCGGTACGGGCGGGCATATGTTTCCTGCCCAAGCGCTGTCCGAGGAACTCGCGCGCATGGGCTGGTCCTGCGCCATGATTACGGACGCACGCGGGATGAAGCTCGCGGGTAACATCAAGGCCGAGCCGATCATCGAGGTGAAGGCGGCGAGCATTTCACCGCGCAAACCGGTGCAGGCTTTGCGTGGCGCGGCGCAACTAGCGGCGGGTGTGCGGCAAGCTAAGGCGTTCATGCGCGAATGGAAACCGGACGTGGTCGTCGGTTTTGGCGGCTATCCGAGCTTTCCGGCGCTGCGGGCAGCCGAGGGGCTGAACATCCCGCGCGTAATCCATGAACAGAACACCGTGCTCGGCCGCGCAAACCGCGTGTTCGCGCGCAAGGCGACGGTGGTGGCGAGCGGGTTCGAGGATCTGGCAAAGCTGCCTGTCGGGGCGAACCATGTGGTCGTCGGCAATCCGGTTCGGGATGCGGTTACCCAAGCCTCAAAGCGGCCCGACGGTCGTGACGACCCAACCAATGTCGCAAACGTTCTGATTGTGGGCGGCTCACTCGGCGCAAACATCCTGTCCGACATTATCCCTCAAGCCATCGCCTCTCTCCCCGAAGCCATGCGCCAAAGCCTCCGCATCACTCAGCAGGTCACCACCAAGCACCAGACCTCCGCTGCGGATCGCTACGACGCGGCCTCCGTCCTCGCCCATCTCGAAACTTTCTTCCCCAACATCGAAGACCACCTCGCCCGCGCCGACCTTGTCATTGCGCGTGCGGGAGCGTCCTCCGTCGCGGAAATCGCGCTCATGGGAAAGCCGGCCATCTTTATTCCGCTCGCCATCGCGATGGATGATCACCAAACCGCCAATGCACGAGCACTTGAGCGCCGCGGGGCGGCCAAGATCGTGCCGGAATCGAAGTTCACCGTGGACGCCTTCGCAAGGCTCCTGGAGGACACGATCAATGACACCGACTGGCTTGACCAAGCGGGCCGCATCGCCCAATCGCTGGCCCGCCCTGACGCCGCCCGGGACTTGGCCGCGCTCGTCGTCCAAGCTGCCCAATAAGGCCGGAAACTTTGAAGTCATGACGAAAATCGAACCGAAAAACCTCGCCACAAAGGTTCCCTTCGACATGGGACCGATCCACTTCGTGGGCATTGGCGGCATCGGCATGAGCGGCATCGCCGAAGTCATGCTGAACCTGGGCTATCAGGTGCAAGGATCCGACGCGCGTGAGAGTGCCATCACGCAGCGCTTGAAGTCACTCGGCGCAACGATCTTCATCGGCCAGAAAGCGGAGCAGGTCACCGACGCTGGTGCCATTGTCATGAGTTCTGCGATCAAGCCGGACAATCCCGAGCTGGTCGAAGCGCGCGCCCGCAATATCCCGGTTGTGCGCCGCGCCGAAATGCTGGCCGAGCTGATGCGGCTAAAATGGACCATCGCGGTCGGCGGTACCCACGGCAAGACCACGACGACCACCATGATCGCAGCCCTGCTTGAAGGCGGGGATCTGGACCCGACCGTTATCAATGGCGGCATTATCAACGCCTATGGCTCCAATGCCAAACTGGGCCTTGGCAAGTGGATGGTCGTGGAAGCGGATGAGAGCGATGGGTCATTCCTGAAGCTCTTCCCCACGGTCGCCGTCGTCACCAATATCGACCCGGAACATATGGAGCATTACGGCACATTCGATGTGCTGCAAAAGGCGTTCGACACATTCGTCGAGAACCTGCCGTTCTACGGTTTCGCCGTGCTCTGCCTCGACGACGCCAATGTGCAGTCGCTGGTCGCACGGGTAACCGACCGCCGCGTCGTCACTTATGGCTTCAACCCGCAGGCCGATGTGCGCGCATCCGATCTGGAGCTGACGCCCACCGGCACGCGCTTCACCGTCACCTTTCGCGAACGGGACGGCGAGACGGTCTGGGCCGATCTCTTCCTGCCCATGGCAGGTCGTCACAATACGCAGAACGTCCTGTCGGCCATCGCTGTATCGCGCGAGCTGGGCATGTCTGAGTCGCAAGTGCGTGCGGGGCTGGAGAGCTTTGGCGGCGTCAAGCGGCGCTTCACACCCGTCGGCGAGTGGAACGGCGTCACGATTATCGACGATTACGGTCACCACCCGGTGGAGATCGCCGCAGTCCTGCAAGCCGCGCGACAGGTCGCGAAAGGCAAGGTTCACGCCGTCATGCAGCCGCACCGCTACTCCCGGCTGTCTGACCTGTTCGATGACTTCTCGACCTGTTTCAACGACGCCGATACCGTGCACGTCGCGGATGTCTATGCGGCAGGCGAGCAGCCTATCGACGGGATTTCCGGGCCATCGCTGGTCGAGAGTATCCGCTCCCACGGCCACCGCAACGCGGCCATCACGACAAAGACGACACTGGCGGGCGATCTGAAAGACAAGCTGGAGCCAGGCGATCTAGTGATCTGCCTCGGGGCGGGGGACATCACCTATTGGGCGGCGGACCTTGCCGAGAGGTTGGAGCAGGCGTGAAGCTACCCGACGTCAGAGGTTCGCTGAAACGCAACGTCCCGCTCGCGCCCTATACGTGGCTGCGGGTCGGCGGCGCGGCAGATGCGCTTTTCATTCCGAAGGACGAAGCCGATCTGGCGCTGTTTCTGAGCTCCATCGATCCGGCCATTCCGGTGACTGTGCTCGGCGTTGCATCCAACACGCTGGTGCGGGATGGCGGCGTCGAGGGTGTCGTTGTCCGGCTGAGCCCAAGCTTTGCGAAAGTCTCGACTGACGGCCTGACCGTGATCGCTGGAGCCGCGGCGCTGGACAGTCGCGTGGCGAAAGCGGCGGCGAAGGCGGGCATTGCAGGATTGGAATTTTATGCAGGCGTCCCTGGCACAATCGGCGGTGCGCTGCGCATGAATGCGGGCTGCTATGGTTCTGAAACAGCAGACGTTTTGCGCTCCGTCGTCGCGCTGGACCGCCGGGGCCGACGACATGAACTATCTGTCGACGATATGGCCTATCGCTATCGCCACTGCGGCGCGCCGAGCGATTTCATCTTCACCGAAGCGGTCTTCAAAGGTACGCCCGATACGTCCGCCGCTATCACTGCACGCATGGACGAAATCACGGCCAAGCGAGAGCAGTCGCAGCCGATCCGCGAGAAGACCTCCGGCTCCACCTTCAAGAACCCGGACGGCCACTCCTGCTGGAAGTTGATCGATGCCGCTGGACTGCGCGGGCACCGCGTCGGCGGCGCGCAGATGAGCGAGCTGCATTGCAATTTCATGATCAATGCCGACGGCGCGAGTGCATCTGACCTGGAGCAGCTCGGCGAAACGGTGCGCGCGCAAGTGCTCGCCAGTCAGGGCGTGCAGCTCGATTGGGAAGTGCGACGGATCGGGAGGCCTGCATGAGAGTTGCCCAAAAGATTGCGGTCATCATGGGTGGCATCTCGGCCGAGCGCGAGGTCAGTCTGACGTCGGGCCGCGAATGCGCGGACGCTCTGCGCGGCGAGGGTTTCGACGTGACCGAAGTCGACGCCGCGCCGAACACTTTGCTGGATGATCTTCAAGACGCTGCGCCGGACGTGATCTTCAACGCGCTACACGGCGACTGGGGCGAAGACGGCGAAGTCCACGGCCTGCTGGAACGTTTCGGCAAGCCCTACACCCACAGCGGCGTGGCGGCGTCGAAGCTCGCCATGAACAAGGAATGGGCCAAGACGGTGTTTCGTCTGCACGGAATCACTGTGCCGGGCGGCGGTGCTACACCACGCGCTAGGATCGGTGACGGAGGCGTTCTGCCCGCGCCCTATGTGGTAAAGCCCAATGGCTCGGGCAGCTCGGCCTCTGTCTACATCGTGGAGAAGGAAACGCCCGCTATCCTGTCGCAAATTATGTCCGACGACGGCCTCGGCGCGGAGCCCATCATTGAGCCTTTCATTCCCGGCCGAGAGCTAACGGTCGCTGTGATGGACGGCCACGCCATCTGCGTGACCGAAATCATCCCGAAATCCGGCTGGTACGATTACCACGCCAAATACGGCAAAGGCGGCTCGCGCCATGTCGTGGAGCCGAAGTTGCCTGACGGCGTGGCGGAGCGGGCGATGGCCTGGGCGGAGACGGCCCATCTTTCGTTGGGTTGCCGCGGGGTCAGCCGCGCGGATTACCGCTTCGATGATACGGAATGGCCGGAAAATCACACAGAATCCGACGTGGTAAACAGATTGGTAATGTTGGAGCTCAATACTCAGCCCGGAATGACCCCGACATCGCTCGTGCCCGAACAATGCGCGCATGTCGGTATGAGCTTTGGTGAGCTCTGCAGGTGGATGGTAGAGGACGCAACATGGCCAAGAACGGCGCAAACCCTACGGGGCAAACCCGCGTTTCGCCGTTAAAGCCGCGCCTGCGCGGGGCATCGCGCCTCGTGCAGTCCCGTGTCCATGCCGGCATTCGTGCCGCCACCCTCAATCGCCGCTCAGCATTGAACTCCGCCGCCGGGCTGCTCGCGGCGCTCGCCCTGCTGTTCTTTCTCGCGCTCTGGCTCGGCGGCTATCTGCCGGCTGTGAAGCAAAACATTTCGGATACGAAGCGCAACACGCTGATGAGCATGGGTTTTACCGTCGACCATATCGACGTGATGGGTGAGGGGCGGCTGAACGAAGCCGACGTCCGCGCCGCCGTTGGCATCTATCACGGCGACTATTTCTTCGCGGCAGACCTCAAGCGCGCGCAGGCAAGAACGGAAAGCCTGCCTTGGGTCGACCGCGCCGTGGTGCGCCGCCTTTGGCCCAACCGCATCGTCGTACAGCTGGTCGAAACGACGCCTTACGCAATCTATCAGGACGAAGGCGTGCTTCACCTGACCGATCTGGATGGTGCTCTGGTCGCGCCGCTGGAGGCGGATACAGCGCGTCTGCCGGAAGGGCTCCGCGTTTTCACCGGCCCTCAAGCCGCTGAGCACGCTGCCGAAATTTCCCGCGTCGTGCAGGAACAACCGCGCATCTGGGCGCAGACGACCGCGCTGACCCGCCATGCGTCTGGTCGCTGGGACCTGCATCTGAACACCGGTCTGACGCTGCGTCTCTGCCAAGGCCAGGCGGGTCGAAGCCTGCGCCAGTTCGCGCAGCTATCGGATGAGCAAGTCGCGCGATATTCCGTCATCGATTTCCGCCTGTCGGACCGGATCACGCTGACCCCGATAGAGCCGACGACCACGTGAGCCTGACCCGCTCCGACACGATCTGCGTGCTGGATATCGGCACGTCCAAGGTGGCTTGCCTCATCGGGCGGCACGACCCTGCGACGGGTGTGCGCTTGCTCGGTGCGGGTACAGCCGCGTCCCAAGGCGTCAAACATGGTGCCGTTGTCGATCTCGAGGCTTCCGAAGCGGGCATTCGCCAAGCGGTGCAGAAGGCCGAGCGCGCGGCCGGCGTCACGGTTCACGGCGTCATCGTCAACGCCGGGCTGCGCACGCTCAGCTCCAAACATATGCGCGTTCACTCGCAATTCGCCTCCGGCGCGATCGAAGACCGCAATCTGAAACGCATTATCGACACCTCGCTGTCGCAGCAGGCCGCGCCGGAGCACGCGATCCTCCACGCATTGCCACTAAACTGGGAAGTTGACGGGGAAAACGGCATTCGCGATCCACGCGGCATGTATGGCCAGCGGCTGGGTGTGGACATGCATTTCGTGACGGCCGGGATTGGACCGCTGCGCAATCTCGCCCATTGTATCGAACGCTGCCACCTCAGCTTACGCGGCGTGACGGTCAGCCCTTATGCTGCCGCGCAATCGGTGCTGACGCAGGATGAACGCGACCTCGGCGTGACGCTGATCGACATGGGCGCGGGGCTGACGACGGCGTCGGTCTTTCGCGACAATCAGCTGGTCCATGTCGATGCCATCGGCGTCGGTGGCCGCAATGTAACCTCCGACATCGCGCGCGGGCTGAACACGCCTGTGGAGGCAGCCGAGCGGATCAAACTGCTCTACGGCTCCGCCCTGCACGGCTCGCGGGATGAATATGAGCAGATCCCTTGTCCGCCCGTCGGTGCGATGGACGAGTTGCAGCGCGTCCCCAAGGCGCGGCTGACCGCCATCATCCGCGCGCGTGCGGAAGAGACATTGGAGCTGTTGCAAAAGCGGCTCTATGCTTCGGGACTGGAAAGCTATTCCGGTCGTCAGATCGTTTTGACGGGAGGAGGCGCCAAATTGTCCGGCCTGCGCGAACTGACAGAACTGGTCTTCAACAAGCGCGTCCGTATCGGCACGCCGCACGGCGTCTTCGGCCTGACGGATGCGCTCGACGCGCCGGATTATGCCGTCGCGACGGGGCTGCTTTGCCACGCCTATGAGCAGACGTCCGAAGCCATTTCCGGCCCGCCTGACCTATCAGGCCGCCGCTATCAGGCCAACCGCTATAGCGGCGGTCCTGTTGCGCGGTCGGTGCAATGGCTGCGCGAAAACTTTTAGCGCCTCGACCCCGACTGCCGACAAAACGCCGCCAATCCATCACAGTCTGACCGTGACGTCGCCACGCCACCTTTGTGAAGGACGCCCATGATCGACCCGCTCGAATACCTGCGAACAACTAGCGATGCCTTGCGAGCGCGCGTGGTGCGTGGTCCGTGGACGCTCGGTCTCTATGAGTTCGTCAGCTTTGGCGTGAAGCAGGCTTGGGCCTGCCTCTTCGGCGGGTTGATGCTGGCGCTGCTGCTCGGGACATTCCTGTTCTACCCCGAAAACGCCGCGCTGCACCGCTATGACTTCATCACCCTCTGCGCGCTCGCGATCCAGATTACCATGCTCGCCTTGCGGCTGGAGAGCTGGGAGGAGGCGCGCGTGATCTTCGTGTTCCACGTGGTCGGCACAGTCATGGAGCTGTTCAAGACCAGCGTCGGAAGTTGGCGCTATCCGGAGCCTGCGCTGCTCGCCATCGGCGACGTGCCGCTCTTCACGGGTTTCATGTATGCCTGCGTCGGGAGCTATATTGCGCGAGCGTGGCGGCTGTTCGAGTTTCGCTTCACGCGCTTTCCGCCTCTCTGGGCGCAGGCGCTGCTGGCGGTGCTGATCTACGTCAATTTCTTCACCCACCACTACGGGCCAGACATCCGGCTCGCATTGTTCGCCGGAGCGGCGCTACTCTACGGGCCGGGCTTCATCCATTTTCGGCCGGACCGCGTGCATCGGACGATGCCGCTATTGCTCGGCCTGTTCCTCGTCGCACTGTTCATCTGGTTTGCGGAAAACATCGCGACTTTCGCCCGCGCCTGGACCTATCCGGGCCAAGAAGCAGGCTGGCACATGGTGAGCTTCGGCAAGCTCGGATCGTGGATCCTGCTGATGATCATCAGCTTCGTTCTGGTCGCTGCGCTGCACCGCCGCTCTGACGTGAGACTAGAAGTTGAAGGCCCGCGAGATGCCTAGGGTGAGGAACACGTCCGATGTCGCCCCGTCCGGTGCGCGCAGGATCGGGCTGTCGCGGTACTCGCCGAGATATTCGCGGTAGGAGAGCACGCTGGACAGCTGCCAGCGGTCATCAAGATCATACCAGCCGAGCAGGGTGGCGGACGCCCGGTGAAAGCCGCTGCCATAGGGGGTGGCGGTTAGGCCAGACGCGACGGATTGCTCCGGCGTCACGCCGTAAATCGACTGAGTATAGTTGCCGTCTGCCCAGCTGAGCGTGAGGGCAGGCTGCACGGATAGCTTCGGCGCGATGAGCCCCGGCGGCAGATAGGTTCCGAGCGAGGCGTCGACGACAAACCCGTCATGCCCGCCGATAATGTCCTTGCCCGCATCGACGCGCACGCCCAGCGGGCCGTAGGTGGTGCGTAGGAAACCGCCTGCGAGCAGGCTCGCGTCGATGTCCTCAAACCCGGTCAATGTCGGGCTG
>CALDUL010000072.1 GCA_937923575.1 uncultured Algimonas sp. | reverse complement strand
ACCATCAGCGCGAAGTCCTGGATGCGCATGAGCACGAAGAGCAGGCCGTAGACGCCCGCGAACACGCCAGCCGCTTTCCAGGTCACACCGCGCCCAAACACCGCGCCGGCATAAGCGGCCGTCAACGCGACGGTCGCAGCGGCCGAGCCGAGGAAGGCCAGCGTGAACCCGACCTGTTCGGAAAAGGCCAGCAGCAGCAGATAGAACACCGCCTGCGCCAGGCCGATCAACAGATATTGCGCCGGGTGGACCCGCACGCCGAGCAGCGTCTCCATCAGGAAATAGGCGAGGAAGACGAGGCCGATGAACAGCACGGCATATTTCAGCGCGCGGTTGACCGTCTGATACGGATCGAGCGGAGTAACAAAGGCCACGCCCATGGCCTGCCCGCCGCCGGTGAGCTGGCCCATCTCGGACGCCTTACCCTGGGCGGGAATCCCGCGGCGCAAATATGGCACGGACCAGCTCGCAGAAAAGCCGGCGTCCGTAATCTCACGCGCGCTCGGCGGGAAGCGGCCCTGGAAGCCGGGATGCGGCCATTCGGAGGACACCTCCAGCGTCGTGCTGCGCGCGTAAGGCACGACCGAGAGCGACTCCGCGCCGGTCAGCTGCAAGTTCGCGCTGACGTCCCCGCCGCGCTCCAGCAGCTCACCCGCCGGGACCGATAGCAGAGTCATGCCGGAGCCTTGTAGCGTGTGGAACAGGCCGTCCTGCGTGCCCGTCGCGGGGCGAATGACCTCTATATCGCCGACTTCATTGCGCCGCGTCACGGGCGGAACATAGCGCGGGCGATTGCGCACATAGGGCTCGAATGTCAGCGTCTGGCTACCCGCGCTCAAAGTCACATCGGCCTGCAGTCCGGTGACGTCGCCCAGCCCGACGACCAGCTTGGCGGCGTCCAGATCAAACACATAACCCGCATCCGCGGGCAGCACATCCGCCAGCTTCGGCAGCGTCGCCGAGAGCGCACCGTCCAATGTGTAGACCGGCACTTTGTAGAGCGAGCGGGACTTCTCCTCCACGCCGACATTGGCAAACTTTGCCGCGCCCGTCGTGGCGGAGACGACATAGTCACCGCCCTCGTTCATCCCGTTGTCCAGCGGCCGCGTGAAGGGCACCACGATGATCGGACCCATCAGCGTCTGCGCGCCGCCGTAGGTGCGGCTGACGTCGCGCGTGACGTCCCCGGCCCGGCTGGAGCGGTCGAAGCTGACGACCCCGATAAAGGCCACAGGGATCGCCATGATCAGCGTCAGCACGAGGATCAGGATCATCTTCAGCCCGAGCGAGCGTGGCAGAGACGGCAGGCTGATAGCGCCGGTCGGGGCGGACGGCACGGGCGTCGGGGGTTTCGGCAAAGCGGGTTCGGTCGTCATGTCAGCCTCGGTCAATCGCGTGGCCACTATGGCGCACGGAGCATGACCTTCGCTAGCGTATCAATCGGGGCGGCTTTGCGGCGCGCGCAGGACCAGCCTGCGATCATGTCGGGCCGCCGATGTGGCAGCGCGAGTGTCGCGACGCGCTATTCGGCCGCGAGCGGTGTCGTCTGTTTGTAAAGCGCTGCGCGATAGTCTGGCATGATCAGCGGATCACGGTCATTGACGTGGCCGTTTGCGGGGGCCCTGTCCGCATCGAACAGAAAGTCGAGCTGTCCTTCGGCGCAGCCCAGCATATCGGCGAGATCGGACAGTATGCGCGAACGATGCGCACTATGGCTGGCGCGAGCGGCCCCGAGCGCGCTGGCGATGAACCGCGCTGCGCCGCCCATGTCGGCAGGCTCCGCTTTTCCGATAAGCGCGCTCAGCTCGACCGCGCCTTGGCGTTCGACACTATTTTCAATGTTCATGCCCGCATCAATCCCAAAGCGGAAGTACCCAATCCTCCGACGCGCCGCATAGTGATAAAACCACAATAACCATGTGGCTCAAAGCGCGTTTTCAGTAAATCACTGCTAAAACATCGCTATTGCCCGCGAAGAACGGTTCGATTGCGACGCAATCGCCGATCTGCACATGAATGCGCCGGCGGACTATTATCCAAACACGCGGCGCAGGATCTCGGACGTGCGCGCCGCCGGATTGCGGCGGATCTCCGCCTCTTCCTCGGCGATGAAGTGGAACACGCCCGACAGACCGTATTCGACGCCGTGGCCGATGAGGTCGCGTTTCAGACCGTCACCGGAGATGCCCGCGATCTGTCCCACGACGCCGAGCTGGCCGTCGATCTGATCCACGATCTGCAACGCGCCCGTGCCGCGCAGCGCGTCCTCCATGATCGGGGAGAAGAGGTTGGTCAGGCTGGCTGTCGTGCGCTGCTGCAGATATTGCGTCGCCGCGTCTTCGGGCCCGCGAATAATGCCGAGCGCGTCCTGGATCGTCAGACCGCGCACGGCGTCCACAAAGATGTCGCGCGCGACCGGCGCTGCCGCTTCTGCGCCGCGGTTCAACTGCTCCGACAGTTCCACCAGCAGACGATCCGCCCCGAACGGCGCGAGCTGGTTCTGCAATTGCTGCAGGCTATTGGGCAGCGGGATGCGCACGGTCGGATTATCGAAATAGCCGCCCACGCGTCCCAGATTGACCAGCGCATTACCGATACCGTTGTCCAGCGCCGCGCGAATACCCAGCGCCGCGTCAGCTGCGCTGAGGCCGCCCACACCGCTGCCGCCCAACACGCCGTCGATGACCGACGGATCAATCGAAGCACAGGCACTGAGCGAGCCGCCCGTCAGAGAGATTGCGGCGAGACCCGCCAGCGTATGACGGCGTGTGAGTTGTGACATATGCGATCCTCCAGGGCTCATTGGGGTCGCAATAACATATCGAGCGGCGGCCGTTGATGAAATTCAGCTAAGGCAATTCTCGCTTAGCTCAGCTTGCGGTCTTCGAACTTCGGCGTGCGCTTTTCGAGAAAGGCTTGCACGCCTTCCGTACAATCGTGATCGTGGAACATGCGCTCCAGCAAACGGCTTTCGCGCATATGGGCCTCGAACGGCCCGCCCTCGCCCAGCATGACGGCGCGGAGCAGGCGTTTGTTCTGCGCCACCGATTCCGGGCTGCAGTTCTGCGCCATGTCGCGAGCCAGCTCCAGCGCGCGCGGCAGCACATCGGCAGGCGCGTGTAACTCGGCGAACAGCCCGGCGCGCAGTCCGTCTTTGGGGTCGATATAGCTGCCCGTCAGCGACCACTGCGCGGCTTTCGAATGTCCCACCAGCTTTGGCAGGAAAAAGCTCGCCGCACCGTCGAAGACGATCCCGCGCCGCGTGAAGGGAAAAGCGTATTTCGACGCGTCGGACGCAATGCGAATGTCGCAGGGCAAGGTCATCGTCAGACCGACCCCGACCGCCGCGCCGTTCATCGCCGCGATGATCGGCACATTGACCTTGGAGATAGCCAGGCAGAGTTGCCCGCCCGTATCGCGCGGCAGACCGTCCACTGTTTCCACCTGCCGCGCGCCGCTGCCGTCGCCGAAGGCGGAGCTCGCAAACCCCTGCGAGATATCCGCGCCCGCGCAGAACGCTCGCCCCTCGCCCGTGATCACAATCGCGCGCACGCTCTTGTCCTCGGCCACCGCCTCGAACGCATCCAGCATCGAAAAGAATTGCGCGACATTGAAGCTGTTCATCGCTTTAGGCCGATACATCGTCATCACGACCACACCCGACGCATCCGTATCGCGCGTGATCCGAAATGTATCCGTTGACTTGTCTTCGATCGTCATGTCGCTCTCCTCTTCGCCATCGCGTCTAGTCGTGCAAGCGCGCGGGCGTCCATGCGGCGGGCTGTTCCATCGCGCCTGCGATGCGGCTAGTATCGCGGCTCGCCGTCAAGCCGCCAGCGAACATAGCTCGCATAGTTCGGCCAGCGCATCACCGCGCTCTTGCGCACCCTTGCTGCGTCGCTCCACTCATCGGCATCCGCCATCAGCACCTCTCCGCTCTTGCGGTCGAGCACGGGAAACTGACCCTCGGGTGCGACGATGTCCGGCGCTTCCTCCGACCGCGCGAGCATGACAAAGTCCGCATGCAGACCGTGATTAACCGCGTAGTGATCCGTAATTGCGCGCATGCTGTCACCCCAGCCCCCCAGCGGATCGCAGAGCGTGAAGTGACTGCGCGTGCCGGGTAATTCCGACAGAACGTAGCGCTGCGACAGCGCGAGCAGCGAGGGCTCTTCGAGCGAGAGCTTGGCCAGCGCCTTGGCCGCTTTTTCCGCATCCTTGGGCGACCGATAGAGATCGTCCCGTGACCACGTGTCATCGAAACCGAAGCCTTCCATATCCGCATAGATGACATCCAGACGCCCTTCGATAGCGGCGAGATCGTCGTCCAGACTCGACACTCCCACCGCCGCTGGCACTGCAACTGTCGAAATGTCCGCGCTGTACGTCAGAAAGCTGTCCGGCTCTCGATGCGTCATAGCCGCCGCGCCTGCATCGCAGGGCGGCCAGGCGTGGCGATAGTCGCCCTCCCAGCCGATGCGCTTGAGCAGCGCGCCGAATAGCGCATCCGCGATGTAGATGTTGTCCTCGCCGTAGCCATCCTCGAACGACGTATCCGGATTTCTCTTGGCGCGCGCCGCCCAGCGCTTTGCGTGCTCTGCCAGCAGCGCATCGCCCGACGCCCAGCGCCTCGTCAGCGCATCGATGTAGAACTGATACTCCGCCCACATATACTTCGGCCCGCGCTTGTTGAACCAGGCGCGCTCCAGCTCCGCCCAGCGAGCCGCGTCGACGACGTCTGCGTGCAGAACCGCATGCGTCAGAAAATTTTCGAGGCTTGGCATCCATCCCGCCTCGTCAGCCTCGAAGGCCGCCTTCGCCGTCGGCCCCTCCTCGCCCAGAAGACAGGCCACGAGCGCCACCAGATTGCGCGTCGGATTTTCGTCCCGCGCGCCGCCCTCGCGCTCCAGCCATGCCCAGTCGCGCAGCACCGCCTGCATCTGCGCACGCGCCTTTTCCGTCTGACCCACCGCCCAATATTGCCGCACGAGACTGAACCTGTTGCGTATCAAACCGAATCCGCCGCCTAGATTGCGCAGCGCAAGATCGCACTCCCCGTCTGCGAGCTGCTTCGGGATCAGCACCTCAAGACCTGCTATTCTGTCCTCGCATATGAAGCGCAGAAAAACATCGCGCCCCTTTGCCTCGGCCGCCGCCGCATCCGCCGACCACTGCGCGCTGCGGCGCTCTTCCTCCGTCATCGGCTTTTTCTGACCGAACAGCCTGCTCAACCAGCTCATGTCTTTCTCTCCGCCCGCAAGCTCTCCCACCGCGCCAGCCGTTCCGCTATCGTGCGTTCGCGTCCCGCTCCTTTCGGCGCGTAGAGCGTCTCCCGCTCCACCCCGTCCGGCCAGAAGCTCTGCCCCGAAAAGCCGTCCTGCGCGTCATGATCATATTGATAGCCCGCACCATAGCCGAGTTGCTTCATCAACTTTGTCGGCGCGTTGAGAATATGCGCGGGAGGCGGCGCGCTGCCCGTGCTCTTCGCCAGCGCCTGTGCCGCTTTCCAAGCGACATAGACCGCATTGCTTTTCGGCGCGCTCGCGCATGTGACGACAGCGTGCGCAATCGCGAGCTCCCCTTCCGGCGAACCCAGCCGCTCGTAAGTGCGCAAGGCTTCGGCCGCCACCATCAGCGCGACAGGCTCCGCCGCGCCGATATCTTCGCTCGCAAATCGCACCACGCGCCTGCCGATATAGCGCGGATCCTCGCCGCCTTCTATCATGCGCGCGAGCCAGTAGAGCGAGGCATCGACATCGCTGCCGCGCATCGCCTTGTGCAGCGCACTGATCAGATTGTAATGCGCTTCGCCCGTCGCATCATATTGCGGCGCGCGTTTTTGCAGCAGTGCGGCGAGCGCATCCGCATCCAGAACCTCGTCCTGCGCAAAGACCTCTTCCGCGAGACCCAGCGCGTAGCGCCCGTCACCATCCGCAAACGCGATCAACCGTGCCCGCGCATCGTCCGTGAGCGGCAGCGCGCGCCCGACCTGCGCTTCCGCGCGCGACAGCAGTTTTTCCAGCGCGTCGCCGTCCAGCCTGCCCAGCACCAACACCTGCGCGCGCGACAGCAGCGCCGCGTTGAGCGCGAAGCTCGGATTTTCCGTCGTTGCGCCGACCAGCGTGATCGTGCCCTCTTCGATGACAGGCAGAAAGCCGTCCTGCTGCGCGCGATTGAACCTGTGTATTTCGTCCACGAAAAGCAGCGTGCCCTGCCCCGACTGCCTGCGTGCCCGCGCGCTCGCGAACGCCTTTCGCAAATCCGCCACGCCCGAGAACACCGCCGAAACCGACGCGAATTCCAGCCCCACCGCATCTGCGAGCAGCCGCGCGATCGTCGTCTTCCCGACGCCCGGCGGGCCCCAGAGAATGATTGATCCCAGCCGCCCGCGCGCGACCATGCGCGCAATCGGTGCGCCCTCGCCCAGCAGATGATCCTGCCCTACGACATCCGACAGTGCGCGGGGCCGAAGCCGCTCCGCGAGAGGCGCGCTGTCGTCCACCATGCCTGCCGCTTCGAAGAGATTGCTCATGCGCCCCTCCTAGCCCATCGAAGGCGCGCGCGGCGCCAAATAATCCACCCCACTGAATTGCGCGCTTATTCCGTTGTTAACGACAATAGCGGAACCCACGTGCATGATTGCCCAGCTGACACAGCGTATCGAAGCCTGGCTTCGCATCGACCCGAACGGCCCGACCAGCGAAGTGATGCGCGCGCGCGCTGTCTATCTGATCGGCGGCGCCTTCATCCTGACGCAAGTCATAAACATGATCAGCATGCGCTACTCTTACGGCGGCTTCACCCTCGACCACGTGATATCCGTCGTCGCCTGCCTGCTCGTGTTCGCCACGATCAACATGCTGCGCCTGCACAAGACATTCTGGATCTACGCGCTGATCTTTTCCACGCTGATCATCGCGGGCACTTTCGCGTCCGCGCTGCCCGATAAAACGGGCATCAATTCCGCCCTGCTGCCCTTCTTTGTGCTCGGCATCATCACCAACGGCTTTGTCGCGGGCCTGCGCTCGACCGTCGTCTTCTCGGTTTTCGCGCTCGCCAGTGTGTGGTTCCTCTTCTGGATCAGCTCCAACTATGCGCACACGCCGCTCTTCGACGTCGAGAAATTCGCCGACCGCAATTTCCAGCGCGCCGTGCAGACCAGCCTCGCCATCGTCATGATCGCCCTCGTCGCCGGCGTCTTCTCCCACCACATGCACGCCGCTTTCGCCCAGCTCGAGACCGATATCGAGACCGCCGAAGCGGCCGACCGCGACAAGACGCTGTTCCTGACCACCATGTCGCACGAGCTGACCACGCCGCTGAACGGCATCATCAGCCTGTCCGACGTGCTGTCCGAGGACCACCTCACCCCCGACCAGAGAGAGATGGTCGGGCTGATCAATCGTTCGGGCGCGGATTTGCAGGGGATCATCCGCAATGTGCTGACCTATTCCCAGATCGAGCAAGACCGCATCGCCATCGACGCCGCCCCGTTCGACCTTGCCGCCGTGATCGCGCGCACCATCCGCCCGCATATGCGCATCGCTTTCGCCAAGGGCGTCCAGTTCGATGTGCAGCTCGCCAATAATGTACCGCCCGTGCTGCTCGGCGACGCGGCGCGCCTCGCGCAGATTGTCGATGCGCTGCTGTCCAACGCCGTGAAGTTCACCGAGCGCGGATCCATCCAGCTCTCCGTCATGTGCCGCACCGTCGATGCCGCCGCACGAAGCGACGTCTCCCCAAATGCCCCAGACGCCCTACCCCTCGCCTCGCTCGTCATTGCCGTGCGCGATACAGGCGCGGGCATTCCCGACGACCAGCTGTTGCGCATCTATGACCGCTTCCGCCAGGGCGACGGCTCGATCACCCGAAAGCACGGCGGCACCGGCCTCGGCCTGACCGTCGCGCAGGGCCTCAGCCAGATCATGGGCGCGCAGCTGGCCGCGCAGAGCCGTGTCGCCACCACGCCCGGCGACACCGGCGCGGGCAGCATCTTCACCCTCGCCCTGACGCTACCGATCGGCGACCCCGAGGCGAAGAGCGCAATTTCCGCCGAGCCGCTACCGTCACTGCAGGCCGCCTAAGCATCAAACGCCGAGCCCCGCTCACTCAGTAGTAATAATGCCCGATGTCGTGCGGATTGCGCCGCCGCTCCGCCTGCCAATGCGGGGGACGCCACGGCGGCTCCACATCTTTCGTGCGGCGTCTCACCGGCGATTTGTTCAGCCAGTCCGTGCGCAGCGCCTTGCCCTTATAGTGCCCCCGCCCAGCCGCCGCATGTGGCCAGTCCGCCTCCTCCATCGGTTCGGCCGCCGTCCCCACCGGCTGCAGCCCATGCGTCTCGCAATGCGCGGCAATCCGCTCCACCAGAAGTCCGTTCACAAAGCCGCGCCCCAGCCCGCCGCACGTCCCGCAGCGCTTGCGCGTCGCACTCGCCGTGATCGCCTCGTCCCGCAGCACAGACTGCGCCAGCTCCAGCCCTGCCAGCTGTGCCACCGGCCCTTCCAGAACCTCCGTCAGTTCGCGCCGCTCAACCGTGACCGCAATACGTTCGCGCTCCAGCTCCGCTTCCAAAGCGTCGATCCGTGCCGCCATCTCGGCCATGCGCCTTCGCATGCGAGCGGTCGCGCGACAGAGCGCTGCGTTATAGGGGACCGTCCGTCCCTGATCGTCGTGGGGTGCGCGCATGGCGTCCTCCTGAGCAAGATGTGGAATAGGGCCGAGCGGGCGCATACGACCGGGCATCGAGGCCGCGGCAAAGCCGACACTCACCCTATTCCGAGAAAGAATAAGGTCACGAGGCGCAGGCCCGTCCCGCTGAGGGACAAGCATGGGCCTTGCGGCCCGGACACACCGATTTTCAGACAGGACGAGCCTGCGCGGGATGGAACATGTCGGCGCACTCACGCGCGGCGTTGCGGGCTGGCTAGCGGGATTGGCGGTCTCCGGCGGCGCGGGATACGACCCCGCACAGCCATCCAAGGCGCACACCTCTCCTCGCAGGTCTCCCCACATCACACACGCGGCGCGCGGCTCACGGCAGATGTTCGACCAAGCATGAGCCGAACCCCGCCGATCCAAGCGATGCGCTGCCTGCCCACCCGACCGCTCAAGGTCACACCGCCAGCAGCCTTCACCGAAGACCCGTGGGCGAGAGACCCATGAGAGCCGAGAGACCGACAACAGGGCCGTAAACCCCATCACCCGAACCACACTCCACCACCCGCAACGCCCAGGGACATGCTCCCCCTCGTGCTGTTGCGAGTGAGAGGAACTTGGCATGGGGCGGGAGGGGGTGGATGGGATTTTTGAAAAGTTTTGAAAATTGTATATTTTCAGATGGCTGGGTAAACTTTGAGGAGGATTGACTACTTGTTACAATTATTACGGGGCCGATTTCTGTAGCTTAGAAACAGCATCAATGCTCATCAGCGACGTAGAAATTGTTTTCTTCCATCGGGCATTCTTCGTTCAGCGTAGCACATCCGCGTTTCACCGAAGCAGCCGACTGACCGTACACTGATACGAAGTGGTCACATCGGCTACAATGCACTTCTACGCCGTCAACATCGCCGCGTTCACCTTCCACTGTTGTATAAATCACTTCTGCTTGTACTCTGGCCATACTTGGCTTTCTTTAGAGGGGGAAAGGTCCGAACGTTAGAGCCCGGACCTTTAAGTGGATCAAACCGCGCGGCGAAGGTTGCGCGGAGTATATGCAGCATCTTTGATGCCGTTGCGAACGAGACTCACCGCATGTTCGGCACCTTGCTTCCGCACATAAGATTCCGACCAGACCATGATCTCGCGATTGGAAGCGCGGAAACGACCCATGAATTGCCCGTGGCTGGTCCGGTCAATCTCGAATCGGTTGCCTGCGGGAATTCCGCAATAGGGGTCGGTCAGGTCGTAAACAGGGGCGCAAAACGCGATCTCGCGAAGGCGATTCAATGCCCGCTCTGCCGACGCAAGCGTAGTGTATTCCTCCGACCACATAATGATCTCGTGATTGGCCGCTTTCAGAAGAACCATATGCTGGCCGCTCTTTGTTTCGTTGATTTCTGCTTTGATAGTCATGTACTTTATCCTTGCCATCCCGTGGCTACGGTCATATCGCGATGTTGCGATTGCTATACTCGAAGTAGCGTTCGCAGGGACTATACGTCAAGTATCGTGGGAACAATAAACGTAATGATTGCATCAAGTGTCTGATTCATTTGGAAACAAAGTTCGGCAGCTGCGCAAAAAGCGTGGCCTGACGTTAGAACAACTGGCGAACATGATAGACTCGAAGAAGGCTTACGTCTGGCAGTTAGAGAACAAGTCTCCGGCAAAGCCATCAGGTGAGCTTTTGGTAAAGATTGCCCGCGCCCTAAAAACAACCGAAGCTTTTCTGATTGACGATGATCAAACTGAGGTTGCGGACCGCGATGGGGCTGAGGTACTGTTCAGGCGCATGCAAGACCGTAACGTGTCAGTTTCCCAATTAGAAAAGGTGCTCGATTTTTTCGAGGACATGAAGAAACCTGACGATGGCTAGAAAGCCTCTGCTCCAAGCGAATAAACTGCTTCGACAATGGAGAGCGATCAAGGGAGCGGACACACCGATTGACCTACTCCTGTTAGGAAAGGAGTTGGAGAGCCGCGCGAATGTGCGTCAGTTGACCATAGCCTATGGAGACCTTGGCGCGGGAATTGACGGAGCGATGAAAGATCGCGGAGACGATTGTTGGGGTATTGGTATCAACAATAAGATACGCTCGCAGGGACGAAAGCGCTTCACCCTCGCCCATGAGCTTTACCACTTTTTAGACCACCGTCTGATCCATCGTAACTTTCAGTGCACTCAGGGAGACATAGACTCTTTTTTTGGAG
>CALDUL010000071.1 GCA_937923575.1 uncultured Algimonas sp. | reverse complement strand
CGCCAATGAGATCATCACCCTGGCGGATTACCGCGCGCGCCATGCGCAATATCGCTCTGACCCCAATCTGCAGTCCGCGACCGCTGCCATGCCGCTGATCGCGCTGTGGGACGATCACGAAACGGCCAATGACAGCTGGCGCGACGGCGCGGAAAATCACGACGCAGACGAAGGGTCGTGGGAACGCCGGACCGAAGCCGCTCTGCAGGCCTATTGGGATTGGATGCCGGTTAGAGATATTGCGGACCGCGAGAGTTTCTGGCGCGAATACCGTTTCGGTGATCTGCTGAGCCTGGTCGCCGTGGAAACGCGCCTGACCGCCCGCGCCGAGCCGCTGGTGGTCGAGGAATTTCTCGACGATATCGTGGCCGATGCCGATGGGTTCAAATCGGACGTGCTGGGCGATCCCGCGCGCGAAATGCTGGGGGACACGCAGCGGGACTATATCGTCGACACATTCGCGCGCTCCAAAGACGACGGGGTGGCCTGGCGGATAATGGCCAATCAGGTGATCCTGGGCCGCATCATGACGCCCGATTTCGGCCCCTACATCAACCAGCAGGCCGTCGAAGCGATCGAGAAGGACTGGCCCGGCATCCACGATTTCCTGACGCTGAGCCAATATAACATGCCGATGTATCCCGACAGCTGGGACGGATATCCGGCAGCGCGCGAACGGTTCTACGCCGCACTCGACGCGGCCGGCGTGAACGACCTGCTGGTCGTCACGGGCGACGCGCATGAGTTCTGGGCCAACCGGCTGTCCACGGATGCGGGCACGCCGATGGGCGCGGAGTTCGTAACAAGCTCGGTGTCGTCGAAAACCCTCGTCTCCTATCTCGGCGACGCCACAGCCGATCACAATCTGCTGCTCACGAAAGAGAATGCGGATGTGCGCTACTACAATGCGACGCCCAATGGCTATGTGGAGCTGGAGATCGGGGCCCGCCGCGCGGAAGTCACCATGTGGGCCGTCAATAGTGTCAGAGACCGCGACTACGCCGCCTATCGAGCTGCCGGCTTTACCGTGTCCAAGCGGAGGCAGGACGGAAAGCGCACCCTGCGCATTGGCCGACCGCGCGGGCTGAACCTGACGCAGCGCGTGCTATTTGCCGGCTTGGGGTAAAGGTTGGGGTGGCGGCTGGGCCAGGCTCTCTCCGGCGCGGTAGCGGGCGAGGATTTCCTCGGACCGATTGTGCTCTCCCGACGGATCATAGCCCGGCGGCGCAAGGGCCCTGCCCAGACGCTGGCGCAAGGATAAACCCGGCGCAAACACGTCGCGGATCACGGCATACATCTCGGCAAAGGCGACGCGGACCGGATTATAGGTCCCGACATTGCTCACCAGACCATAGCGCATTTCGGCCCCGTCTTCCTCTTCCGCGAAACTGCCGAACATGCGGTCCCAAAGGATGAGAATGCCGCCATAATTCTTGTCCAGATGCTCCGGATGGGTGGAGTGGTGCACGCGGTGATGGCTCGGCGTGTTGAACACGGCTTCAATCCAACGCGGAAACTTATGGATCGCCTCTGTGTGGATCCAGAATTGGTAGAGCAGGTTCAGCGAGGCGACAAAGCCGATCAGCGCCGGATGAAAACCGACGAGCACCAGCGGCGCGGAGAGCAGCACCAGCCCGGTAAAGTGATTGTTCCACGGCTGGCGCAGCGCGGTCGAGAGATTGTAGTGTTCGCTACTGTGGTGCACGACATGCGCGCTCCAGAACCAGCGGATGCGGTGCATGGCGCGGTGTTTCCAATAGTAGAAGAAATCCTGGCACAGCAGGCAGAACAGCAGTGCGGGTAGCGTCAGCCCGAAGTCATGGACGCGAAACTGCCACAGCCAGACCAGCGCGCCGAGGCTCATCGCGCCAAACAGCAGATCCGCCACCAGATTGCCCAGCCCCATGGTCATGGACGTCCAGGCATCGCGCCACTCATACCGCCCCGCCACCAGCCGCTTGCGCACGGCCAGCCACTCCAGGCTGACCAGTACGAAAAACGCCGGCGCGGCCAGCGCGAGCACTTTTGGAAATTCGGGCGTAACGTCCACGACGCATCTGTCGTCACTGTCATCATTCGTGTCAATCCGATGAGGTGACGCATCGACCCGCGCCCGCTAGGGAGCCGCCATGAAGATTGCGATGGTCGGGACGGGATATGTGGGCTTGGTGTCGGGCGTCTGCTTTGCAGACTTCGGCCACGAGGTCGTCTGTGTCGACAATGACCCCGCCAAGATAGAGACTCTGCGCGCAGGCGGCGTGCCGATCTATGAGCCGGGCCTGGGCGATCTGATCGGCAACAATGTGCGCGCGGGGCGGCTGTCCTTCACGACGGATCTGGCGCAGGCCATGGACGGTGCGGATGCGGTGTTCATCGCCGTCGGCACGCCGTCGCGGCGCGGGGACGGCTATGCGGATCTGTCCTATGTCTACGCCGCCGCCACCGAAATCGCAGCCCACATCACCGACTTCACCGTCGTCGTGACCAAGTCCACCGTGCCTGTGGGCACGGGCGACGAGGTGGAGCGGGTCATGGGCGAGATCATCGACCGCTCGCTTTTCGAAGTTGTCTCCAATCCCGAATTTCTGCGCGAAGGTGCGGCCATTACCGATTTCAAACGCCCCGACCGGATCGTCGTCGGCACGACGGATGTCCGCGCCGAAGCGGTCATGCGCGAGCTCTATCGCCCGCTGTTTCTCAATGAGACTCCGATCCTGTTCACCGAGCGCCGCACGTCCGAGCTGATCAAATATGCCGGCAATGCCTTCCTCGCGACCAAGATCACTTTCATCAACGAGATGGCGGATCTCTGCGAGGCGGTCGGCGCGAATGTCCAGCAGGTCGCGCGCGGGATCGGCCTCGACAAGCGCATCGGGCCGAAATTCCTCAATGCCGGACCGGGCTATGGCGGATCATGCTTTCCGAAGGACACGCTGGCGCTGGCCCGCACCGCCGAGGAAGCCAACGTCAAGCTGTCCATCGTCGAAGCGGTCGTGGACGCCAACGACTCCCGCAAGCGGCGCATGGCCAATAAGATCGTGGCCGCGCTGGGCGGCGACGTCCACGGCCTGCGCATCGCCGTACTTGGCCTGGCGTTCAAGCCAAACACGGACGACATGCGCGACGCGCCGAGCCTCACCATCATCCCGCGCCTGATCGACAAGGGCGCGCAGATCGTCGCCTATGATCCCGAAGCGATGAGCGAGGCGCGCGAACACATGCCCGACATCGACTATGCGGAGACCGCCATGGCCGCCGCCACCGGTGCCGACGCGCTGGTCATTATCACCGAATGGGACGAATTCCGCGCCCTCGACATGGGCCGGGTGAAGGCAGCGCTGGCCGCCCCCAATGTCATCGACCTGCGCAATATCTATCGCGGCGAGGACCTGCGCGCGATGGGCTTTGCCTACACCAATGTGGGCTATCCGGCGGAAGGGTAGGCGACGAGGTCGGCGATCAGCTCGCCATTCTGCATACTCGAAGCTCTGCTTCTCATGGTCGAATTTTCTCAGAACAGATATAAATCAGAGAAACGATAATCGCCATGTAGCTCTTCGAGGTTGAGACGCCGCTTGTCACCGAATCTGGCATAAGCTAGTCTGCTCCCAGACGCAGTTAAAACTGCGTCTGGGACGAGACCAATTACAGTAAGTGAATCCACTGTTGCCATGCAGCGACCGGTTTCATCGGATCCTCCTCCCTATCGAGAAAAACACTCTCGACTGTGCTGCTCAGGTGCGCAGAAGTTGATGTTTGCGGGGTGCAACCCGCATCATTGAAGGGCTAATCCTTACCGGATTGGCCCTTCGTTTTTAGAAAAGTAATAACCTCGATAATCGCTGCCATTACTTTAGGATTTTCAGCCGCCTCACTCATCAAATCTACTAGGCGATACTCGAGAGCCTTCTCTGTAATAAACGCGCGCCGGGACGAGAGGTCCGAGGGATCGGCCTCTGGTGACGGAGCTTCGGGACTCTTCTTTACCTTTTGTGTGCGAGGTTTTTTTGGAGCGGTATACTTCGGTTTGCGTTCCAGAATTTGCGTCGAAAGTTCAATTCCAGAGTACTTTGCTGCGCCAATGAAAAACGCTGCCGATTTATCAATTGTCGACCCCTGAGCCCCCAAAC
>CALDUL010000070.1 GCA_937923575.1 uncultured Algimonas sp. | reverse complement strand
TCGAGCTCGAACACATCCAGCGCCTCGCGCATTGCGGCCAGCGCCACGCCCCGGTCCGGGCCCCAAGTGCAGAGCTTGGCGATCATCGGGTCGTAGAACATGGAGATCTCGCCGCCCTCGCGCACACCGGTGTCGTTGCGCACGATGGCTCCGGCTTCCCGCTCGCCTTCGACGGGCGGGCGGTAGCGGGTCAGGCGGCCGATGCTCGGCAGGAAATTGCGGAAGGGGTCTTCGGCATAGATGCGGCTCTCCAGAGCCCAGCCGTTCAGCTCGACGTCTTTCTGCGCCATCTTAAGCTTCTCCCCGGAAGCGACGCGGATCATCTGCTCGACCAGATCGACACCGGTAATTAATTCCGTGACGGGGTGTTCCACCTGCAGGCGGGTGTTCATTTCGAGGAAATAGAAATTCTTGTCCGCATCGACAATAAATTCGACCGTGCCGGCGGAATCATAATCCACGGCCTTGGCCAGCGCGACGGATTCGGCACCCATAGCGGCGCGAGTTTCCTCGTCGAGGAAAGGCGACGGCGCTTCCTCAATGACCTTCTGGTTACGGCGCTGGATGGAGCATTCGCGCTCGCCCAGATAGATGCAGCTGCCGTGCTTGTCGCCCAGCACCTGGATCTCGATGTGGCGCGGCTGGGTGACGAATTTCTCGATGAAGATGCGGTCGTCGCCAAAGCTGTTGGCCGCTTCCGATTTGGATGACGCGAAGCCCTCGCGCGCCTCCTCGTCATTCCACGCAATCCGCATCCCCTTGCCGCCGCCACCGGCCGATGCCTTGATCATGACTGGGTAGCCGATCTGCGTCGAGATCTTCACCGCTTCTTCCGCATCCGCGATCAAGCCCATGTGTCCGGGCACGGTCGACACGCCCGCTTCCTTGGCGAGTTTCTTGGATGTGATCTTGTCCCCCATCGCCGTCACGGCGTGCGGGTTCGGCCCGATGAAGACGATGCCCTCGGCTTTCAGCCGCTCGGCGAACTCCGGGTTCTCCGACAGAAACCCATAACCCGGATGCACCGCATCCGCGCCCGTGCTCCGGCACGCCTCGATGATCTTGTCCTGGACGAGGTAGGACTGGTTTGCCGCAGGCGGCCCGATATGCACCGCCTCATCCGCCATCTCCACATGCAGCGCATTCTTGTCCGCATCGGAATAAACCGCAACGGTCGCGATACCCATGCGGCGGGCGGTCTTGATAACCCGACACGCGATCTCGCCACGGTTGGCGATGAGGATTTTGTTTATTTTAGTCATGCCAGCTCTCGCTCGATCCAGGCGTAGTGTTCGGAGTGATCGCCGTCGTGGTTATCGTAGCTTGGACGAGTCAAATAGCCCGTCGTAGGCTTTATGTAGCTGTAGATTCGACGCTTTGGCGTTTCGTGCCATGAGAGATTAAATGCGGCGCGTATTGGGTAAAAGGTAGCGGAAGAGTAAGGAATATGATCGTGAATCCACCACGCTAGACTACGCCAATCTCGGCCAGTCTCATATCGATCTGCGAACCAAGGAATGACGATAGTCGCTGTAGCGCCCATAAATCCATCTACGTCCCGCCTGTCCCAAATATGTCCGGCAAAATTCGCTTCGTTTGCGGCACATTGGTGCTGGTTGCCATTCTCCGCGCCTTTGGCGTTCACAGTCGGCGAGCGATATGCCGAACGGATGGTGACGTGGCCGAACTTGGCTTTAAGAGGTTCGAGCAGTTCTTGGCAAAGACGTTCACCCGCTTCGACCGCCAAGCGCGGGTCTACAGGATAATTCGGCAAGCCGTACCAATCACCAATGCTGGAATAAAGAAACTCCCGCATAAAGAAGTTCTCGGATAGCCGAACACGACCTAACGCTTCCAGCGTGTTGTAGGATGTGATCTTACGAGGGATTTTCTGCGACATAAATTTAGCCCCCACTCACAACGGCAAATTCCCATGCTTCTTCCAGGGCGTATCCGCGTCCTTGTCCGCGAGCAGGCTGAACGCCCGACACACCCGCCGCCGTGTGCTTCTCGGCTGGATGACTTCGTCGATGTAGCCGCGTTCAGCCGCGCGGAAGGGGCTTAGGAATTTCTCCTCGTAGTCTTTGGTGTGGGCGGCGATCTTGTCCGGCTCTCCGAGTTCCTTGCGGTGGAGGATTTCCACCGCGCCCTTTGCGCCCATCACGGCGATCTGCGCAGTCGGCCAGGCGTAGTTGACGTCGGCGCCGAGGTTCTTGGGGGCCATGACGCAGTATGCGCCGCCGTAAGCCTTGCGCGTGATCACAGTCACGAGCGGGACGGTGGCTTCGCCGAAGGCGTAGAGCAGTTTCGCGCCGTGTTTGATGACGCCGTTATATTCCTCGGCCGTGCCGGGCAGGAAGCCGGGGACATCGACCAGCGTCAGGATCGGGATGTCGAAGGCATCACAAAAACGCACGAACCGCCCGCCCTTGCGCGAGGCCGCGCTGTCGAGGCACCCGGCCAGCACCATGGGCTGGTTGGCGACGACGCCGACCGTGCGCCCCTCCAGCCGGATGAAGCCGCAGAGGATATTCTTGGCGAAGTCGCGTTGGATCTCGAAGAAGTCGCCTTCATCCGCGATTGTCGTGACCAGCTCGGCCATGTCGTAGGGGACGTTGGGGTTTTCCGGGACCAGCGTGTCCATGGCGGTGTCGATCCGCTCATGCGTATCAAACACGGGCCGCTCCGGCACGGGGCCGCGATTAGAGAGCGGGAGGAAGTCGAACAGGCGGCGAATTTCCGCGAGCGCTTCCATGTCGTTGTCATAGGCGCCGTCCGCGACCGAGGATTTGGTCGTGTGCGTCTTCGCGCCGCCGAGCTCCTCGGCCGTCACGACTTCGTTGGTCACGGTCTTGAGCACGTCCGGACCCGTCAAGAACATGTAGGAGCTGTCGCGCACCATGAAGATGAAATCGGTCAGCGCCGGGGAGTAGACGGCCCCGCCCGCGCTGGGGCCCATGATGACGCTGATCTGCGGGACGACACCGGATGCCTTGATGTTGTTGGAGAAGACGTCTGTGTAGCCCGCCAGCGCCGCGACGCCTTCCTGAATGCGCGCACCGCCGGAATCCTGCAGCCCGATAATCGGCGCGCCGTGTTTCATGGCCATTTCCTGGACCTTGGTGATCTTGCGCGCGTGGGTCTCTGACAGGCTGCCGCCGAAGACGGTGAAGTCCTGCGCGAAGACGAAGACCTTGCGGCCATTGATCGTGCCCCAGCCCGTGACCACGCCGTCGCCGGCGGGGCGGTTGGCGTCCATGCCGAAGTCGGAGCTTCTGTGGCGCACGAACATGTCGAATTCTTCGAAGCTGTCGGGGTCGAGCAGCAGGGACAGCCGTTCGCGCGCCGTGAGCTTGCCGCGCGCGTGCTGGCTGTCGATCCGCTTCTGCCCGCCGCCGAGCCGAGCTTGCGCGCGGCGCTGCTGCAGTTCTTCGAGAATGTCGTTCATGCCAGCCCTCGTAGACAGTCGCCGGGTGCAATTCCGACGGTATGTTCCCTGACGAGACCGGACAGAGACCGCAAGGGCGAATGGGGTCTTGCGCCCAATCAAACGAACGCCATCGGACTATTGATGAATGACCGTTCGGTCAGTTCGAAGCCGGGGTGCGACATGTTATGCACGGATGGGCCTCACCCGTGCAGAAATAGACGTTGTGTAGGCCCGTTCATTCATTAATGAAGGGGCCGTCTGGGGGAATTTTCGCGCAGCGCAAACACTCGTTGAGGGTTTGTGCGTAAGAAGGCCGTTATGAAGTTTAACCCAGCTTATATCTTCGTCGGAGTCGCGACGATCGCGCTCGGGGCTTGGTTCTACACCGGCTCCAACAATGGCGATGATGACGGCGGCATCTATGCCGATATCGAAAACCGTGAGGAGCAGGCCACACAGGCGCCCACAGTGGTGATCCGCCGCGTCAGCGCGCAGCCGCACACCGTCCGCCTGAGCACTTACGGCAATACCCAGGCCTTCCGCAGCGTGGACGTCAAGGCCAAGACCGCGGCCTCCGTCATTTCCACGCCCGTGCGCGAAGGCGTCCGCGTGCGTCGGGGCGACACGATCTGCCAACAGGATGTCGATGCGCGCGAAGCGTTGGTCGAACAGGCGCGGGCACAGCTCGCCAAGGCGGAGGCAGACTTTCGCGCCACCACCACGCTCGTGGAGAAGGGCTACCGCTCCGCCGCACAGCTGAACGGCGAACGCGCGGCCGTCGACGGCGCGCGGGCGCAGCTGAAACAGGCGGAGATCGAGCTCGGCAATGTCGTGCTGCGCGCGCCTTTCTCCGGCATCTATGTCGAGCGCATGGCCGAAGTGGGCGACTATCTCGCGCCCGGGCAGGCCTGCGGCAAGGTCGTGGAACTGGACCCGATCAAGCTGAATGTGCAGCTGTCGGAGACCCAGGTCGGCAAGATCGCCAAGGGCCAAGAGGTCGATGTGAAGCTCGCCACGGGCGAGACCGTCACGGGCCGCATCGCTTTCGTCCAATCTATTGCCAATCCGCAGACCCGCACATTCCGCACTGAAATGCATCTGCCCAATCCCGACTACGCGCTGAAGGCGGGGGTCTCGGCGACCGTCTCCATGGCGATCGGCGAGGTGGACGCGCATCTGGTCCCCGCCTCGATCATGGCGCTGGGCGACAATGGCGAGACAGGCGTCCGCTATGTCGACGCCGACAACCGCGTGCGCTTCGCCGCGACGCGGCAGGTGGACGAAACCGATGCCGGGCTCTGGGTCACGGGACTGCCACAGGTCGCGCGCATTATCGTCGAAGGGCAGGACTTCGTGTCCGTCGGCTCCGACGTGCGCCCGGTCTATGAGGGTGAGAGCACACGCAACACCTCTCCGAGCGCGGGCCTGTCCGTGAATGCCGAGCTGGACTAGCGCCGCAACCCGCGCGCCTGCGCCGGGTGATAGAGTTTGAAGATGGGTAGGCTTGCATGAACCGGATTGTCGGCTTCGCAATCAACAGCTGGCGCGTGACGCTGGGCATCATGCTGTTCATCATCATCGGCGGGTTGGTCGCGATCCGCTCGCTACCGCTCGACGCCGAACCCGACATCCCCGTGCCCTTCGTGAATGTGCGCGTCGTGCTGCCGGGTGTCAGCCCCGCCGATGCGGAACGCTTGCTGGTCCGGCCGCTGGAGACCGAGCTGAAGTCCATCGACGGCCTCGTGCAGATGGACGCGGTGGGCGCGAACAATGTCGCCTATCTGGTCCTCGAATTCACGCCGAGTTTCGATCAGGACCAGGCGGTGCTGGACGTCCAGGAAGCGGTGGACCGCGCCAGAGCCGAATTTCCCGAGGAAGCACGCGAGCCGATCGTGCAGGAGGTCGACACCTCGACCGCCCCGATCTTCGTCATCAACCTGTTCGGCGATGTGCCAGAACGCACCTTGCAGAATACGGCAAAGGAACTGCAGACACGGCTGGAGGGCATCTCGTCCGTGCTGGGCGCGAATATCTCCGGCGAGCGGACGGACGTGCTGGAAGCGGTCATCGATCCGACCCTGCTGGAAAGCGCTGGCATCACCTTCGATGAGCTCGCCGCCACCATTGCGCGCAACAACAGCCTCGTCACGGCCGGTTCACTGGAAACCTCCGGCGGGCAGTTCAATGTGAAACTGCCCGGCCTGATCGAGGATGCCGACGATCTGGCCGGGCTGGTCGTACGCTCCGACGAATCCGGCGCGGTCGTGCGCATGGACGACATCGCGGTGGTGCGCCGGACCTACAAGGATCCACAGAGCTATGCGCGCTACAACTCCCGGCCCAGCGTTTCGATCGAGATCCAGAAACGCAGCGGCGAGAATATTCTCGACACGATCAACCAGGTGAAGGCCGTCGTCGATGACTACCGCGCAAGCCCCACCTGGCCGTCCACCATCCAGGTCGAATACAGCCAGGACAAGTCGCGCTATATCTTCGATATGGTGCGCAGCCTGAGCAGCTCCATCATCAATGCCATCCTGCTCGTCTTCGCGGTCTGCGTCATCGCGCTGGGACTGCGGTCCGCGCTGTTTGTCGGCTTCGCCATTCCGGGTTCCTTCCTGATCGCGCTGTTCATCATGTGGACGCAGGGCGAGACCATCAACATGATGATCCTGTTCGGGCTGATCCTGAGCGTGGGCGTGCTGGTCGATAGCGCCATCGTCATCATCGAATATGCCGACCGCAAACTGTCCGAGGGCCTGCCCGCCCGCGAGGCCTATCAGCTCGCCGGGGAACGCATGTTCTGGCCGATCATCAGCTCGACTGCCACCACCCTCGCCGCCTTTCTGCCGCTGCTGTTCTGGGAGAGCATCACCGGCAAGTTCATGGCCTATTTCCCGCTGACCATGATCTACGTGCTGAGCGCATCTGTGCTGATGGCGTTGGTCTTCCTGCCGACTATCGGCGCGGTGCTGGGCAATCTGCAGGAGCGGTTCGGTCGCCGCGGAAAACGCGGGCCGTCCGATCAGGCATTGGCGCTGGCGGGCGAGGGCGGCGATCCGGCCAAGCTCACGGGTCCGACGGGCGTCTATGTCCGGCTGATCAAGCGGCTGATTCGCTTTCCGCTGGTCTGCCTCGCTGCGACCGGGCTTTTGTGTTTTCTCATCATCGTCGGCTTCGGTGCGGCCATGAAAGGTCCGCCGCCCAAGCCGGTCGAGTTCTTCACCCAGACACCAAGCGATCAGGTCTACATCTTCCTGCGCGCGCGAGGAAACCAGACGCCCGCCGCCAAGCGCGATCTGGCGCTGGAGATCGAACGCCGCATCTCTGACGCCCGCATCGAAGGCATCGAAGGCGTCTACGCCGTGGCCGGCGCGGGCGGTTCCGGTGGGGGCATGATGGACGGCCTCTCTGACACGCCCGGCGACAGTGTCGTGAAGGTCTATTTCCAGCTGGAGGACTTCTCGGATCGCCGCGGCGTGCTGACCATCATGGATGACATCCGCGCGGCCGTCGCCGACATGCCGGGCGTCATCCCCGAAGTCACGGCCGCCAGCTCCGGCCCGCCCATCGGCAAGGATATCGGTATCGAGTTCACTGGCCGCGACCGCCTGCTGGTCGCGCAGGCCACCCGCGCGGCGGAAGAGTTCCTGCGCACCATGGACGGCGTCGAAGACCTGGAAACCACCCTGCCCCTGCCCGGCGTGGAATATGAGCTGGTCGTCAATCAGGAAGAGGCCGGACGGCTTGGCCTCGACGTCGGACGCATCGGCTCGACCGTCCAATTCGTGACCGAAGGCGCGCTGGTCGGCTATTTCCGCCCGCTCGACAATGACGAAGAAGTCGAGATGCGCATCCGCCTGCCTGAGTCCGCCCGCGGCATCCGCGCGCTGGACGAGCTGCGCATCCAGACGCCGCGGGGCGCTGTGCCGCTCGCCAGTGTTGTGGAGCGCCGCGCACGCCCGCGCGAAGACGCCATCAACCGCCGCAACCAGGCCGCCGTCTATGAGGTCAAGGCCAATACGATGGACGGTTTTGCGCCCAATGTGCAGGTCGCCGCGATCGAGGACTGGCTGACGACCGAGGCCGAGCTGCCTGTTGGGGTCAACTGGCGTTTCCTCGGCCAGCAGGAAGAGAACGCGGCTGCCGCCGCTTTCGGCATGGCGGCCTTTGCGGCCATCCTGTTCATGATGAGCGTGATCCTGCTGCTGCAGTTCAACAGCTTCTATCACGTCTTCCTGACGCTCTCCGCCGTGGTGCTATCCGTCTTCGGCGTTTTGCTGGGGCTGACCTTCTACCCCTATGTGTCCATGGTGCTGACGCTGACCGGCGTGATCGCGCTGATGGGGATTGTCGTGAACAACAATATCGTGCTGATCGACACCTATCAGCGGCTGTTGGAACGCGGGTCCAATCCCGTCGACGCCGCCATCCGCACCGCCGCCCAACGCCTGCGCCCGGTCATGCTGACCACAGTCACGACCATTGTCGGTCTGATGCCGCTGGTGATCGGATTTGATGCGGATGTGACGACCGGACAGTTCGACCCGAGAGGGTCGGGCACATCCGACATCTGGAAGCCGCTGTCCTACGCGCTGGTCTGCGGGTTGGGCTTTGCGACGGTGCTGACGCTGCTGCTGACGCCCGTGCTGCTGGCCGCGCCCTATGTCTGGAAAGAGCGCATAGCGCGCCTGTCAGGACGCCGCCGCACGACCGAGCCCGTGTCGGAGCCGATCTTCGACGCGGCCGAATAGCGGTTACTCCGCGGCGGGCGCGGGTTCTGGCGCAGGCTCCAAATCCGGCACGGCAGACAGCTCTTCCGGCGCGAAGATCGCCGTACTCTGCATGCCGCCGCCAACCAGCGAGCGACGGATCTGCCAGCGGAACGGCTCGAAATTGACGGATAGCGCACCCTCATCATCCGCGCCTTCCGTTGCCCTGACCGGACGCAGCCGCTCGAACGGAACGGAGACAGACGCGCGCGCAGCGGCCGGATCGGTCGGCAGCAATTCGGCGCGCACGTCATATTCGCCCAACGGCATGACCGAGGCCGCGATATAGGCCCAGCGGCCGTCCGCGCCGACGCGCGTCTCGCCAATGGCGGAGTTGGACACATAGAGCCGCACCCGGCCCGGCTCCGCGCTGACGCCGGAGAAGATCACCCCGCCCGCATCGTCATAATCGATCGCGCCCATGGCCAGCGGGCCGGAGGCCGGCAGTCCGCCGAAGGGCGAGCTGACCAGCCGTGTCGGCGCAGCAGGCGCCGCGATCATGATGAGCGGCGGCAGGCCAGCCGCCTGGTCGGCGGGGCGGTGGATGCGAAATACGGTTTCGACGCCGCGCAGTCCCGGCGCACTGGCGGCGGCATCTGTGCCCGCATTCACGGCGCTGTCCTCGAATAGCACGGCTTCGATCGCCATGGGCCGGTCGGGCACATCCAGCGTTGCGGACCACAAGCCGTCTGCGTTGGAACGGACTTGGCGGACGCGCTCTCCCCGGTCGAGCAGCATGACGACGGAGGCCGCTTCAGCCGTGCCGGAGAGGCGCAAGGACGGCCCTGGCAGCTCCGAGACCTGCGCAATGCTCACCGGCGTCAGCGAGGCGGCGATAGGTTTGGACAACGCGAGACGGCGCTGCGCATCATCCGCGTCCGGGTCAGAGGTTACCTCGATACGGTCCGCGACCGACAGCCCGGCAAACAGCAGAAATGCCAGCGCGAGCCCGCCCCCGATCATGCCTGCCACGCGCCGCTTCTTCATCTCTGCCCAATCCCGTGGCTCGCCAGAAAGTCATTCGCTTTTCAGCTCACGTCCTCCTAGAGAGAGGACTGCCAACCGCAAAGAGAGTTACGCAGAACATGAGCCAGGACATACAGGAATTTCGCATCGACCAGCAGCCCGAAGCGCTGACTTCGGTCGCCGTCTTCTGCGGCAGCTCGCCGGGCCATTCGCCTGAGCACATGGCGCTGGCAGCAGAGGTTGGCGAGACGATCGCGGCCAAGGGCTTGCGCCTCGTCTATGGCGGCGGCGGGCTGGGCCTGATGGGCCAAGTGTCGAACACGGCGCACAAGGCGGGCGCGACAGTGCTGGGCGTCATCCCCGATATCCTGCGCGAGGTCGAAGCGACCCAAGCCGATATTCAGCATGTCTTCGTGCCCGACATGCACACGCGCAAGATTCGCATGTATTCCGAATCTGACGCCTTTCTGATTATCCCCGGCGGGATCGGCACGCTGGAGGAAGCGATCGAGCTGCTGTCCTGGCAGCGGCTGAACCTGCACAACAAGCCGATCCTGTTCCTCTCGGATACGGGCTATTGGGATCACCTGCTGGCCGAATTCCAGCGCATCATGGATGAGGGCTTCGCGTCCAAGGATATGGCGAACGACATTCTCACCGCGACATCGGTGGCCGAGGCATTCGAAAAGCTCGAAGACCGCATCGCCAATCCGCGTGTCCGCACGCCGCTCGGCTTGCGCGATGTTTCCGTTGAAACACTTGCTTAATCGCGACCATGGTTTTGCACGAGGAAAGCGCAATTCACAGTTGAAAACGCGCCGCCGCGCCCGGTAGGAATAGGCCAGGATGTCGCTGCAGTGTGGTGCAGTCGGTGAGGAGATTTGCAGTGACGGGTTCTTTCCGAATGCGCCTTGGCGCAGCGCTGCTGCTATGCGGTTTCCTGCCCGTCTTCGCTGCCGCCCAGGACAGTCTGCCCCAGAATGGCCTGCCGACATCGGAGCCGATCGTCACGGCGGGCGACGGCGATGCGGACATCACGACACCGGACAGCGTCGCCCGGACGACCGCCGCCGGCGACGACGCCAATGCGACACAGACTGTCTACAGACCCGATTTCTTCGAGCGGTTCCAGCCCAACACGGCGTCCGATATGGTTGCGCAAATTCCGGGATTTTCCCTGCGCGGCGGCGGCGGCGGTGCGCGTGGATTTGGCGAGGCGAACTCCAACTTCCTGATCAATGGCCGTCGCCCCTCCACCAAGGGCCAGGACGCGGGTGACCTGCTGGAGCGTATCCCAGCGAGCTCGGTCCTGCGCATCGAAGTGCTGGACGGTGCATCGCTGGACCTGCCGGGTCTGTCGGGACAGGTCGTCAATGTCGTCGCGCGCACGGTCGATCTGTCCGGCAGCTGGAACTATGCCGCGCGGTTCGAGGAAGGCACGGCCCCGCAATTGCTGGACGGTCGGGTCAACCTGTCGGGCGAGACGGGCGATCTCGGCTTTTCCCTGACGCTCAACTCCGGTCAGTTCACGCGAACGGAAGACGGGTTCGAAATCTTTGCCAGCGACCGGACCGACCGGGGCGGGGTCGTATTCGAAGACCGTCGTGAGTTCATCCACTCGGACCTGCAACGCCCCAGCGTGTCGCTCAATCTGTCGTGGTCGCCAGACAATGGTCATGTCGCCAACGTCAACACGCGCCTGCAAACGCAGAACAGCAATGCCAATGTCCGCGAAATCTTCACTGCCGCGACTTCGGACGGCGAGACCGGGACCAGCGAGGGCAATAATGGCGAGGACGAGGTCGAATATGAAATCAGCGGCGACTACGCCCTGCCCGCCGGTCCCGGCACGCTGAAATTCATCGGGCTGTGGCGCGATGAGGACAGCGATTTCACGACCGTTTTCACTGATGCCGTCGACGGCGCAAACCCGGTTCAGCTGGTCTTTTTGCGGGCCGAGGACGAGCAGGAACGCATTGCCCGCGCGGAATATTCCTTTGGCATTGGCGAGGCGCATGATGTCCAGGCCTCGCTGGAATATGCGTTCAACTCGCTGGACAGCCGCACGTCGTTCTCCTCCACCCAGTTCGAGGGCGAAGTGCTCGACGCGGTGCGGGTCGAGGAAGACCGGTTTGAGGGCCGCATCTCCGATAGCTGGACCGTGTCCGACAGGATGACGCTGCAAGGCTCCATCGGAGCGGAATATAGCGAGTTGGGCGTGGTCGGCCCGGGCGAGGATCCGCGCAGCTTCTTCCGGCCCAAGGGCTTTCTCGCAGCCTCCTACCAGATCAACCCGCTCTACACGGCCCGGGCCCGTATCGAGCGCGGCGTGGGCCAGCTGAACTTCGGCACCTTCGTGTCCCGGCGCGGGCTGATCGACAACACGGAGACCTCGGGCAATGAGGAGATCGTGCCCGACCAGTTCTGGAACGTCTCTGCCGAGCTGGAGCGCAGCGACCCCAAGCTGTTCTCCGCGCGGATCGAGCCCTTCTACCGCCGCATCAGCGACCCTATCGACCAGATCCTGTTCAATGACGGCTCACAAGGTCCGGGCAATCTGCAGAGCGCGAAACGCTACGGCGTGGAGGCGGAAGCGACCTTGCTGATGGACAGCCTCGGCGTGCCGGGCCTGCGCTTCGACATCGAAGGACTGGTGGCAGACAGTTCCATCGACGATCCGCTGACGAACCGATCACGGGCACTAAATAACCAGACCCTATGGGAATATGAGATAGAGGCGCGCTACGACATTCCGAACACGATTGTCGCGCTGACGGCTGAGATCGAAGACGGACACTTTGCACCGGAGTTTCGCTTTGACGAGATTCGGCGGACGGCGTTCGAAGCGCCCGAGGTCGAATTGGGGATCATCTTGAAGGACATCGCCGGAATGCAGCTGGGCATCCGGGTGCAGAACGTCACCGATTCCGGGATCAGTCGGGAGCGCGAACGATTTTTTACCGACCAGCTGCGCCTTGGCCCCATCGGCCAGTTCGAACGGTTCGAGCGCTTCCGCGGACGACGCCTGAGTATCGAGCTGAGCGGCACATTCTAGGCCGAGCGCGTCCTAATCCGAGCTGAGCCGCGCGTAGATGTCGTGATCGGCCCAGTCGCCCGCGATTTTCAGCAGTCCCCGCGCGCGGCCTTCGAGCTGATATCCGCAGGCGTCGAGCACGCGGATGGAGGCGGCATTGTCCGGCTGCACGGCGGCTTCGATCCGGTGCAGGCCCAATGTGGAAAAGCCGAAACGCGACAGCGCGCCAACCATCGCACGACCATAGCCGCGATTGGTGTGGCTGGCCGCGACCCAATAGCCGATCTTGGCCGCGTTGGCCGCGCCGCGTTCCACATGGGTGAGATTGCACGCGCCGATCAGCGCGCCCGTATCGGCCCGTAGCGCGTGAAAGGGATAGGCGCGTTCACTGGTGACCATCTTGCGAAAGCGCGACAGCCGCAGACGATAGGAGCCGCGCGACAGATGGGCCGGTGTCCATTCCGGCTCCCAGGGTTGCAGATAGTCCGCATCGCGGCGGCGGATGCTGGACCATTCGTCGAAATCGGCCCAGCGCGGATGGCGCAGGATCAGCGCCGCAGCCCTGCCTTCAGCGGGCACGGCGATCTCGGTCGACAGCGTGGCGCGGCGAAGGCTCATCTGGGTTCGCTGCCGAAAGAGAGCCGCCCCGCCCGGCGGTGCAGGATCGCGTAAATAGCCAGCAGGATCAGCGCGAAGGACCACCAGGTCAGCATGTAGCTGACGTGGTTGTTCGGGATGTCGGGCATGACAATGGGCAGATCATCGGCGCTGCGGCGACCGCCCGAGGCGTCGATATAAAGCTCCGCGCCGTCCAGCCACGCTCCTTGCGCATTGACTTGGTAGTAGCGGTTGCGCTCAGAATTGTCCGGCGTGCCGAGCCATTTCGCAAAGCCCCTGCGCGGCTGAATGCGCCGAACATAGCCCGCACGCACGCCGTCCATGACAGGAGCGGAGGCCGTATCCTTGATGCTGTCCGCAATGGTTGGAAAGCCGACCAAGGCGCGCTGGGTGCCCTGCTCCCCATTGGCTTTTACAACGCGCATCGGCATCCAGGCGATATTGCCCTCGGGATGGTAGAGGTGACGCGTCTCGCCGACTGCCTCGCCCGCGAACTCGATCCGGCGAAAGTCCAGCGGACCGTCGGTGCTGGCAATGGCCGTGAGGCCCTGCAACGGCGGGGCCGACACGGCCGCTTCGACTTCGGCGAGCACGCCCGTCTTCCACTGCCAGCGCTGGAACTGCCAGATACCGAGCCCGATCAGGATCGGCAGGCAGAACGCGACGGCGATGGTCAGGCCGGGCATGGGGCGGAAGCGCACGGCCATGGCTAGCGTGTCTGTCCGGGACGGCGGGATCGATAGCGGGCCTGAAAACTGCGCGCGAACATGACGCCGCGGCATTTCTTTAGCATCCAGTAGGACGCGCCGATAATGACCGGGATGAAAATGCCGAGCGAGAGCCACATCGGCCAGCCATAGCCGACCGACAGAATGACCGGGATCGGCACGATGAAGATACCGGCGGCGAAGATGACGAAAACGGCGGGACCGTCGCCCGTATCCTCACCCGACATGAAGTCGGCATGGCAGGTCGAGCAAGCGTCGCGAAAGGAAAGCCCACGCGCAAAGAGCGGCCCCTGACCGCAAGCCGGGCAGAGCCCGCGCATCCCAGCGCGGGTCGGGTCAGGTCGGGGGTAGCGCGGACGCCGGACATCCGCGCGAGGGAGCGCGTTGTCAGCCACCAAAGGCGACGTAGACGAAGGCAAAGAGGAACAGCCAGACGACGTCGACGAAGTGCCAATACCAGGCCGCCGCTTCCAGACCGAAATGCTTTTCCGGGCTCATCCCGCCGCGCATCAGACGCGCCCAGATGACGAAGAGGAAGATCGCACCGATCAGCACGTGCAGACCGTGGAAGCCCGTCGCGAGGAAGAAGGTCGAACCATAGACATTGGTCGACAGCCAGAAAGAGCCGTTCATGCCGTCATCCATGCGGTGGATAAAGGCCTCGTAATACTCCAGGAACTGCACACCGATGAACAGCGCGCCCAGCAGCACGGTCAGGCCGATGCCCCATTTCGCGCCCTTGCGGTCGCCGTGGATCAGCGCGTGGTGGCCCCATGTGACGGTAGTGCCCGACAGCAGCAGAATCAGTGTGTTGATCAGCGGCAGGTGCCACGGGTCGATCGGCTCGATCGAGGGCGGAGGCCAGCTGGCGTAATCGGCATTGTTCGACAGAATATCGCCGTTCCAGCCGGCGCGGAATTTGTGAAACAGGCCCAGTTCGAAGAACATCCAGAACCAGCCGACGAAGAACATCGCTTCCTGCATGATGAACATGATCATGCCGTAGCGCAGGCCCAGGTCGATGACGGGGGTGTGCTCGCCGCGCGCGCTTTCCGCTGCGACGTCTTTCCACCAGCCATACATGACATAGGCGGCCATCAGCGAGCCGAAGATCAGGATGATTATGCCGGAGAAGTCCCCGCTCTTGCCCTGAATCGTGTCGAGGCCGCGCGCGAAGAAGAACTCCATCATCGGGTTATCGCCGCCGCGCGGGGTCAGTCCGGTGAACAGCGTAACCATGCCCAGACCCCAGATGAGGCAGGCGATCCCGGCCAGAAACGGCCACGGGCTGGGTGGTAGGATGTGATAGTCGTGTTCGACGGCACCGGCCATGGACGATCCTTACAAGGCATAGGTCCGCATGGCGGACCCGAAATCTTTGTCGGCGCTATAGCGACGGCCTCCACCTATCGCAATAACGCGGACGCTGTTTTGCGTGTGTCTAGTCGAGAGCTTTCGCAGTTCCGCCAGCAGCCTGGCTCGGCTCCGGCTGGTTCTCGCTCTCGAAGAAGGTATAGGACAGATAGACTTCGCGGACTTCGTCGTGGCGCGGGCTCTTGTCCATCTCCGGATCGACGAAAAAGATCACGGGAAAGGACACTTCCTGTCCGGGCTGGATGGTCTGGTCGGTGAAGCAGAAGCACTCGGTCTTCACGAAATAGGGCGCGGCCTTGACCGGGGTCACGTTGAATGTCGCCACACCGGTGATCGGCTGGTCGCTCTCATTCTTGACCGAATAATAGGCCATGCCGTTCTGGCCCATCTTGACCGTCATGCTGCGGACTTCGGGGGTGAAACTCCACGGCAGATCGGGGCTGACATTGGTGTCGAAGCTGACCTTAATCTCGCGGTCGATGATCTCGTTCAGGTTCTCCGCATTCTGCTCGACCCGCGGCGTGCCGCCAAATCCGGTCAGCTTGCAGAAGGTGTCGTAGAGCGTCTTGGAGTAGAAGCCGAGCGAGAGCATGCCAACGGCGATGGTCACGGTCAGGGCCAGTGTGCGGGTGTTGTTGGTCATACGGGCGACCTCATGACGATGGAGGCTGCGACCAGCCCCATGAACAGCAGCAGGCCGACGGCGATCGCGATGTTGCGCCGCGAGCGGGCGCGGATCTCGTCCGGCGTCGGCTCGGCGAACAGCTTGGGTGCGTCTCGGTATTCCCTCACAGCAGGCCTCTTAAAAACAGGTGATCGACGGTCAGCAGACCGAAGATCGCGAATAGATACAGGATGGAGAAGGCGAACAGATTGCGCGCCGACTTATTGCCGTCCCGCACTGCATATAGGGTCGCCTCATCCGGGTTGATGTCGGACACTTTGTCGCCCGCCCGCGAGCGCAGCACGCGCCACGCCATATATGCGAATACGCCGCTCAGCAGCACCGCGCCGACGCCGTAGACCCTGCCGCCCAACCCAGTCTGCCACGGCCACAGCGTCAGCACGAACAGGAAAAGGCTATAGATGAAAATCTCGCGCCGCGTGCGTTTCGCGCCGTGGACATTGGGCATCATCGGGATGCCGACGCGGCCGTAATCCGTCTGCTTGTAAAGCGCGAGCGCCCAGAAATGGGGCGGCGTCCAGAAGAAGATGATCGAAAACAGGATCACACTGTCGAAGGTGACCGTGCCCGTGACGGCCGCATAGGCGACCATGGGCGGGAAGGCCCCGGCCGCGCCGCCAATGACGATATTCTGCGGCGTGCTGCGCTTCAGCCACATGGTGTAGATCACCAGGTAGAAGAAGATGGTGAAGGCGAGCAGCCCGGCCGCAACCCAGTTGGTTGCCACGGCCAGCAGCCAGACCGAGGCCAGCGACATGATCGCGCCAAAGCCGAGCGCCGCGCGCGGGGTGAGCACGCCTTTGGGAATCGGCCGCTGAGAGGTCCGCGCCATCGCGCCGTCAATATCGGCGTCATACCACATGTTCAGCGCCCCCGACGCGCCCGCCCCGACCGCAATGCAGAGGATCGCGATCAGCGCGCTGCCGAGTCCGAGAGACCCGGGCGCGAGCAGCAATCCGCAAACGGCCGTGAACACCACAAGGCTCATCACCCGCGGTTTCATCAACGCGAAGTAATCGCCTGGGCCAGCCAGCGAGAGTCCCGCGCCAGCGGGTGGGTTGAAAGAGGCATCAGTCATAAGGCGTGGCTCCATAACGCAGGACTGGTCGCAGGACTAGGCGCGATGGCTGCGACATGGGGACTGCGACATGGGGACGTCAGAGGTTTCCCGCCCCACGTCCTCCGCCCCAACAAAAAAGCCCGGCTGAACCGCCGGGCTATCTCATTCGTTATGGCGACTGCCTTAGTCGTCGCGCGCCCTAGTCCTCACGAGAACGGCGGCGGCTTTGACCCTTAGTCGTCGCGCGAACGGCGGCGACGGGGGCGGCGAGGCTTGTCGTCGCCGTCATCGTCGTCACGCTTGGAACGTGGACGCTCTTCGACTTCGAGCTCTTCGCCCGTTTCCTGATCGACGTGCTTCATCGACAAGCGAACCTTGCCGCGGTCGTCGAAGCCCATCAGCTTCACTTTGACCGTGTCGCCTTCGGACACGACATCCGACGGGTGACCGACGCGCTCTGCCTTCATCATGGAGACGTGCACGAGGCCATCCTTCTTGCCGAAGAAGTTCACGAAAGCACCGAAATCGACGACCTTGACGACCTTGCCGTCATAGATCTTGCCGGCTTCGGGCTCGGCTGTGAGCGAGACGATCCATTCCTTGGCCGCGTCGATCGACTTCTGGTCGTTCGAGGCGATCTTGATGGTGCCGTCGTCTTCGACGGAGACGCGTGCGCCAGTGGTGTCCACGATTTCGCGGATGACCTTGCCGCCCGAACCGATGACGTCGCGGATCTTGTCGACCGGGATCTTCATCTGCTCGATGCGCGGGGCGAACTCACCAACCGAATCGCGCGACTCGGTCAGGGCTTCGTCCATCTTGTCGAGGATGTGCATGCGGCCGTTGTGAGCCTGTGCCAGCGCCTCTTCCATGATCTCCTCAGAGATACCGGCGATCTTGATGTCCATCTGCAGCGAGGTGATGCCCTCACGCGTGCCGGCCACTTTAAAGTCCATGTCACCGAGGTGATCTTCGTCACCCAGGATGTCGGACAGCACGGCCACGCCGGCGTCGTCCTTGATCAGACCCATGGCGATACCGGACACCGGGCGCTTCAGCGGGACACCCGCATCCATCATCGCCAGCGAGCAACCGCAGACCGTCGCCATGGAGGACGAGCCGTTGGACTCGGTGATCTCGGAAACGAGACGGATGGTGTAGGGGAAGTCTTCCTTGGTCGGGAGCACAGCCTGCAGCGCGCGCCAGGCGAGCTTGCCGTGGCCGTGTTCGCGACGCGACGTGCCGCCCATGCGACGCGCTTCACCGACCGAATAGGGCGGGAAGTTGTAGTGCAGCATGAAACGGTTCTTGATCGTGCCGGTCAGCTGATCGACGAATTGCTCGTCTTCAGACGTGCCCAGCGTGGCGACACAGATGGCCTGCGTTTCACCGCGGGTGAACAGCGCGGAGCCGTGGGTGCGCGGCAGCAGGCCGGCCATGGCTTCGATGGAGCGGACTTCGTCGGTCTTGCGGCCGTCGATACGCTTCTTGGTCTTGATGACCGAGGTGCGGACCGTGGTCGACTCGACGGCTTTGAACGCATCGTTGAAGACGGCTTCGTCCATATCGCCATCTTCGACGAGGGCGAGCTTGGCAGCGGCTTTGACATCGCGCAGCGCGTCTTGGCGCTTGAGCTTGTCCTTGTGCTTGTAAGCCGCCTTGATGCCTTTTTCGGCCGCCTTCTTGACGTCCTTCTTCTCAGCGGACGTATCGGCTTCGACATAGTCCCACTTCGGCTTGGCGCATTTCTCGGCCAGCTCGGTGATGGCCTCGATGACGTCCTGGCAGGCTTCGTGCGCGAACATGACGGCGCCGAGCATCTGCTCTTCGGTCAGCTCTTCGGCCTGGCTTTCCACCATCATGACGGCGTCATGCGTACCGGCGACGACGAGGTCGAGCTCGCTGTCTTCCATTTCGTCGAGCATCGGGTTCAGCACATAGTCGCCGTCGATCAGGCCGACGCGAGCTGCGCCGATCGGACCATCGAACGGAGCGCCGGAGATGGCGAGAGCCGCAGACGCCGCGACCATGCCGATGATGTCGGGCTCGTTTTCCAGATCATGTTGCATGACCGTGATGACGACCTGCACTTCATTGCGGAAACCCTTGGGAAACAGCGGGCGGATCGGACGGTCGGTCAGGCGGGAGATCAGCGTCTCGCGCTCGGTCGGGCGGCCTTCACGCTTGAAGTAGCCACCGGGGACTTTGCCGGCCGCGTAGAATTTTTCCATATAGTTGACGGTCAGCGGGAAGAAGCTCTGGCCCGGACGTGCGTCCTTGGCAAAACAGACTGTCGCAAGGAGTTTGGTGTCACCGTAAGTGGCCCAGACCGCGCCGTCGGCTTGGCGTGCGATTTGACCGGTTTCGAGGGTGAGCGGACGTCCCGCCCAATCGATAGTGACTGAGTGTTTTTCGAACATGTTTCGTCTTTCGTCTTACGTTTTCGCGCGTTGCCCTGCCCGCCTCATTGCGGTCTCAGGTGCGCTCATATTTGCCTTGTGTAGGCAGGTCTGCCTCGGGTGAGGCTTTTGGTTTGCGCGAGAATGCGCGAAAGCCGCCGGGGCATTCCCCGGCGGCTTTGTCGTGGTGATTAGCGGCGGAGTTCCAGGCGCTTGATCAGGTCTTGGTAGCGGGCGTCGTCTTTCTTCTTGAGATAGTCGAGAAGACGGCGGCGCTTGGTGACCATGGCGAGCAGACCGCGTCGGGAATGGTTATCCTTCTTATTGGTCTTAAAGTGCTCGGTCAGGGTCTTGATGCGGTGAGTGAGGATCGCGACCTGAACTTCAGGGGATCCGGTGTCACCGGGCTTCGTGCCGTACTCGGTGATGAGCTTGGCTTTTTCTTCGGGTGTAATCGACATCGTGTTCTCCGTATGTAGCTAGATGTTGAACACGCGCTTGGGCGCTAACCCTCCGTCACGTGGTTGGCACAGCGCAATCGGCGTTCCATTGCTCACGCACAGGACCCATTCGGTGTCTTGAGTGTGGAGTGGTTCGCCGACCATGCGGCCCTGCTTCAACAGTCCTGCTTCGTCTTCGCTCACTCGTCGCACCGGGATGTCGTCCAGTGCGCGTGAGAGCGGAAGCAGTGCTCTTGACGCGGCGGCGCTATCGCACAGGGCTGACAGCGCGTCCAGTGTGAAAGACTGCTGTTCTGTAAAGGGGCCGACGCGGGTTCGGCGCAGTCTGGAGACGTGGCCCTCCGCGCCGAGCGCCTCGCAAATATCGCGCATGAGCGACCGCACATAGGTCCCCTTCCCGCAATCGACGGACAGCGAGGCCACGCCGTCCGACAGCCCATCCAGCCTGATGCCGTCAATCCGCACGATGCGCGTCTTCATCTCAACAGCGACGCCCGCCCGCGCGAGATCATAGGCGCGTTTTCCGTCGATCTTGATGGCGGAATATTTCGGCGGGATCTGCTCCACGTCGCCGATGAAGCGCGGCAGCACCGCTCTGATCGCTTCCGCCGTGGGGCGGACATCGCTGGTCGCGGTGATCTCGCCCTCCGCATCCAGCGTCTCGGTCGAGC
>CALDUL010000069.1 GCA_937923575.1 uncultured Algimonas sp. | reverse complement strand
GCGAGTGTCGTCGTCGGCTCGCACCAGCATGTGCCGACGGCCGACGCCATGATCCTGCCGCAGGGGACCGCCTATCAAACGGATGCCGGCATGTGCGGCGACTACAACTCCGTCATCGGCATGGAAGTGGACGAGCCGCTGCGCCGGTTCACGACCCGCATCCGCTCGGGCCGCTTCGAGACGGCGTCGGGTCCCGCCACGCTTTGCGGCGTCTATGTCGAGACAGGCGCGAACGGGCTCGCGACCCGGGTTGAGCCGATCCGTGTCGGTGGGCAGCTCGCGGAGACTGTGCCGATCGCTTCATGAGGGCGCTGCAACATGACCGCAGTTTTAAGAGACGGTTCAGGCCCGCCGCGGCATAGCGGGGCGATGAAACGCTGCGCCATTATGTTCTCCGCCTTGCTCGCGGCCTCGCCCGCCTTGGCGAGCGAGCTCACCGGACCGAACATTCGCGATCTACTGTCGGCGCCGCAGGCCGCGCCGCCGCCGCATGTCAATTTCGCCTATGTGCTGGAAGTCGACGCGACCTATGCCGAAGGCGAAGAGGCGGAGCAGATGGCCACGGCCGTGATCGAAGTCGATGCCACCAAGCCGCCCGGGGAGCGCGCGCGCGTCCTCTCCCGCAACGACGAGACCAAGGACCTGACCAAGATTATCGACGGCGTCATCGAGGGGCTGGAGGAAAAGGACAACACGCCCGAGCGCATGGCGGAGAGCTTCTACTGCACGCTGGATGCGGAAAATTTCGAGATCGCCCATGAAGACCATGTGCGCGCGATTTTGAAGCCTGATGTGGAAAGCATGGAAGCCGTGATGCGCAAGGACGGCACGCCGAAGCGCATGGCGCGACGTCTATCTGAGCGGCTCGACGGCGAGATTATTCTGTCCAAGCTGGACGGGGGCCGCGTCGTCGCGTCCAATTTCCGGCTGACGCGGCCCATGAAGGTCATGCTGATCGCCAACATCCATTCCATGGAGTTGAGCCAGGATTGCGTGCCATCGCCCGATGGTCATCAGCGTTCCGAGCGACTGACGATGAACACGCGCGTCACGGCGCTCGGCAAGGACATGCGCACGGGCATGGAGATGCGCGTGCGCGATGTCGTGGCCGTGACGCCTGCGGCCAATCCTGCTGCTAATCCCTAGGAGAGCTTCGGCGCGGGCTTGAAGATGGATAGCGGGCGGCGGAGCAGCTCGCCCAGCGTCTCGCGGCGAAGGAAAAGCATCACGACCTGGGACAGCCAGACCAGAACGGCCATGACAAACAGCAAACCGCCGTCATTGTTCGGGTCGATGCCGAGTGGCGTAAACAGGTGAAAGCTGAGGGCGCCCGTCATCACGCCGAGCGCGATCAGATTGCCCAGCACGCCCAGTCGGCGCAGGGCGGAGAACAGCCCCAGGACCATCAGTATGACGGCGACCAGCTCGGCCGTGCCGATGACATATTGGCTGAAGATACCGCTGTGGTCGAACACGCCCGGCGCGCCGAGTCCGGTCGCCCAATCGTCAAGCTTGCCAAAGATCGTCTGCGTCTCCGGCGCGTCGGTGAATTTGAATCGCAAACTGTCGAGAAAGATTGCGCTGGAAAACAGCGTCAGGCCGATAGGGATGAGGCGGGTCAGTTTGGGCATGGTCTCTCTCTCGTCTTGTTTGGGATTATGAGGCAGGGGAGGGGAAAATGGAAGCGGGTTGGCGGGCCATGCTGACAGGGAAGAAACAGCACGGCCCGCACAGGGGGTGAAGGTCGGTGGAGAGACTAGCCGAGGTCGGCGCCGCCCCAGAGCTTGGAGAAGGCCTCGCAGTGGACGAGGACGGAATTGAAGTCGGCGATGTTCACGCCGGCGGGCAGTTCATATTCCTGTGCGCCCTGGTTCGATTTCAGCTCGCCAATGCGGATGCTGGCGGGAACCGCGTTGGTCCCGGTCGAGCTGGCGACATCGTTGCGCGACAGGAAGACTTTCAGATCAGGTCCGCGCTTGGTTTTGAAGTCATCGGAAAAGACGATGAAGGTGGAGCTGCCGCGTTGCTCAATCGTGATCGAGCCGTTCAGACCATAGGTCTTTTTCTGGAAAGCGGCGGGCGCGGATGACTTGACCTGCATGGCGGCTTCCTGCGCAGCTGGCGCGTAATTGGCTTCGGCAGCGTGAGCCGTGCCGGAAAACATGGCCCCGGCGCAAAGCGCCGCGGTCAGCGCGGCGATCGGATAGGCGATGCCGAGAGCGGCGAGGGTGGTCAGGCGGGGATTGATTGGCTTGGCTTGGGATATGGTCATGGGAGTGGCTTTCTAGGCGTAGAGGGAGTTGCCGGAATGGGCGATGAGGCAGGCCGCCGTGATCAGTACGACGGCGAGCAGTGCGAAGGTGAGCACATGCGAGGCTGTGTTGGTGTGGTGCATGAGCCGACTTTCAAATCTGGAGCGCTGCAGGATGGCTGCGCTTCGATGACCCTTAAGACCATATATGTACCACACGGTCCAATAACGTGTATTCACACGGGCGTGAGAGTGTGATGACAGCGCCGTGAGTGCATCTGTGAGTCTATCCGGGGCGGTTGCGAAGCGCGGCCCGCTCGCCTAATCACCCACTCAACACAGACCGTGGCACACCCACACAGATTCAAGATTTTACGGAGGTCCGCATGGCCGGTCACTCGAAATGGGCGAATATCCAGCACCGCAAGGGTCGCCAGGACAAGGCGCGCTCCAAGCTTTTCGCAAAGCTGTCCAAGGATATCGCGGTCGCGGCTAAGATGGGCGGCGGCGATCCGGACATGAACCCGCGCCTGCGCCTGGCTGTTGCCAACGCCAAGGGGCAGTCCATGCCCAAGGACAATATCCAGCGCGCCATCGACAAGGGCGCGGGCGGCGACGGCGCCGACTATGAAGAAATCCGCTATGAAGGTTTCGGTCCTGGCGGCATCGGTTTCATCATCGAATGCTCGACCGACAACACCAATCGCTCGGCCATGGAAGTGCGCACGGCCTTTTCTAAAAACGGCGGCAATATGGGCGAGACGGGCTCCGTCGCCTTCATGTTCGACCAGGTCGGCAAGATCGAATATGATCTCGCCAAGGCCGACGAAGACACGGTCATGGAAGCCGCCATCGAGGCGGGCGCGGACGATGTCGAGCATGACGAGGCGTCCGACGATCAGTGGGACGAGTATGAGCCCGTGCACACCATCTATACGGCCCGCGACGATCTCGGCGCGGTTGCGTCGGAACTGGAGAAGACGTTTGGCGAGGCCAAATCGGTCAATCTGATCTGGCGCGCGCAGAATGCGATCGACAACCCGTCGATCGCCGCGCAGATCGTGCGCATTCAGGACGCGCTGGAAGATCTCGATGACGTGTCCACCGTCTACCACAATTTCGACATGACCGAGGAAGCCGCGGCCACTCTAGAGGACGATTGAGGGAAGCCGGTCGAGCGCATCACGGCGTGACATCCGAGACAATCAGCACGGAAAGTCTTCGCGCGCGTGATACCGACCATGACTGGGAGGTGATCGCGCAGCACATTCCCTATTACGGCGTCTATACCGATCCGCGCTTCGTGGACGTAGGCGGTGCGCTGCCAGATGATCTGGAGCGGATCTATTTCGAGACGGGCCGCGTCGACATCGGCCACCATGTCGCCAAGGGTGGCCGTCTGTTCTCCTTGCCGCAGCGGTTCGAACGCGCGCTCGACTTCGGCTCTGGCGTCGGCCGCCTCACCCGCGCAATGGGCGAACATGCAAACAGCGTGACAGGCATCGAGATTACGCAAGGCTTGCTCTCGCGTGCGCAGACCCATGCACCCAATGCCGATTATGTTCGCCGCATTGAAGAGCTGCCGGTGGGCGCGCGCTATGACTGGATCAACTCGCTGGTCGTGTTTCAGCACATCCCGACAGAGCGCGGTATGGCGATATTCGAACAGCTACTGATGCGCGCTGCGGACGACTGCTTCCTGTCGGTTCATTTCTGCACCCGCGCCGCCGCCGTCCCGGCGGATCTGCCGGACGGCACCATGCTCATGTTCGACTATGATCCAACGGAAATTTTCGCGCGGTTGAGCGCGCATGGCTTTGTCGAGATCACGGTCGAATATCTCGACCAAGGCGGCAACGCTACGCTGCGCATCTTCTCAGCCAGAGGCCGTTATGTCAGCGGATAGCGCGGCCGGAGCGTGGGACGCGGTGGCGGGCGCGAATCCCTATATCGGGTCACTCGGCGATCCACGCTATGCGGGCCTGAGCCTGTCCAAGGCGGACCGGGCCGACTTCTTCGCCACAGGCGCGGGCGATGTCGCCCATGTGCTGGGACTGCTGCGCCGCCATTGCAATCCGCCCACCCGCTTCGAAAGTGGCCGTTTTGCCCATGCGCTGGATTTCGGCTGCGGCGTCGGGCGTTGGCTGGCCGCGATGGAGGCGCATACGGACGCTCTGACCGGGGTCGATGTCAGCCGCGCCATGCTCCGCGCAGCCAAACGCAATACACGCGCGCGCTTGACGGCCGAAATCCCGAGCGGGTCTTTCGACTGGATCAACAGCTTCCTGACCTTCCCGCATATTCTGCCCGCGCGGGGATTGGTCCTGCTCGAACAATTGCTCGCCGTGGCCGCAGACGACGCCGTGCTCAGCCTGCATATCGCCGTCGCCGTGCCTCAGCCCGAGCCGGAGCTGGCCGGCCCCACCGCGCTGTTTGCCAGCGATCTGCCCGCGTGGCTGGCGCGGCTGGGCGGGGCGGGTTTTTCGACCGTCACGACTGAGTATCTGGACTTCGGCGCCTATCAGGGCGCAAGGCTGGTCACGGCACGCGGACGCTACCGGGAGAGCTAGAGCCCGCCCGTGAACCCTGCCCCCACATCCAACCCGTCGCTGTCCGCGCGCTTCGTACTGGGCCAGAGCTGGCCGATCATGCTGGCCAATGCGGCGGCGCCCATCGTCGGACTGGTCGACACGCTGGTGGTCGGGCGACTGGTCGGCACGACGGCGCTAGCGGGCATCGGGCTGGGCGCGGTTATCTACGGCGTCGTCTATTGGGGCTTCGGATTTTTGCGCATGAGCACGGCCGGGCTCGCCGCGCAGGACGACGGCGCCGGGGATGTCGCCGCCGTGCAGGGACATATCCTGCGCGCCGTGCCGCTCGGAATACTCATCGGCCTGCTGGTCTTTGCCCTGCAGCTCCCGCTGCTCGCGGGTGCGTTCAATATCTTTACCGCATCGCCGGATCTGGAAGCCGAAGCCGCGACCTATATCCGCGCGCGGCTCTGGGGACTGCCCGCCACCTTGGGCACGATCGCGCTGATGGGCTGGTTCGTCGGCATCTCGCGCAGCGGTCTCGCGCTGCGGCTGCAGATCGTGCTGAACCTTGTGAACATCGTGCTCAGCCCGCTCTTCGTCATCGGGTTCGGCGCCGGGCTCTATGGTGTCGGGTTGGCGAGCGCGGTCGCGGAATGGGCCGGCTTCGCGGTCGGGCTGGTTCTGATGCGCTGGGAGTTCGCGCGCCGCGGCGGGCTGCAGCCCGGCGTTCTCACCCGCGACAATCTGCTGCGCGCCGATCAGCTGCGCCGGCTCGGCATAGCGAACTCCAACATCTTCATCCGCACCATGGCGCTCACGCTGGGCTTCAACTTCTTCGGCAATGCAGCCGCGTCAGAGGGCGAACTGTTCATGGCGTCCAACCACATCCACATGCAGCTGGTGACCATGGCCGCGCTGGTGCTCGACGCCTTCGCCCATACCGCCGAAGCCGTGACGGGCGCGGCTTACGGGGCCAAGGACCGAAAGCGCTTTGACCGCGCCGTGTCGCTCACCACGCGCTTCTCCGCCGGCTTTGCCCTGCTGATCGGCGCGCTCATCTGGCTTGGGGGGCCGTGGCTCGTCGATCTGCTCAGCGCGGATGAGGCCGTTCGCGCGACCGCGCGGGCCTATATGCCGTTTGCCGCGCTCGCTCCAGTCGTGGGCTTCGCCGCCTATCAGATCGACGGCATCTTCATCGGCACAACACGCACGGCCGAGATGCGCAATGCCGGGCTGATGGCGGTCGCGCTCTATATCGGCGCGCATTACCTGCTCTACCCAATGATGGGCCCGGCGGGCATCTGGACGGCGTTTCTGTTCTATTACGCCGTACGCGCGCTGACGCTGGCGATCTACTACCCACGCATCACGCGACATTTGGATGCGAATACGGCATGAAAAAAGCGCGCCTCGGATGAGACGCGCTTTTCCATTCTAGCGTAGACGCGAAGACTACATGAATTTTTTGGCCATGCCGGCCAGACCACCCAGTCCGCCGACCTTGTCGAGCATTGAGCCGCCGGAGCTGCTCTTGTCGACGATCTGCGGCAGGGCTTGCTGCAGCGTGCCGAGCAGGCCTTCCTCAGATGTACCGAGCTTGGCGGCCGCTTCGGAGACGCTCTGCCCACCGAGCACGTCCTTGAGCTGTCCGGTCGAGACGTCGGCATTGGCGCCGTCGCCCATCCAGCTCTCGGCCACATCGCCAAGACCCTTGGCCTGCATCGCGCCGACCAGGCCGCCGAGGCCGCCGTTCAGGCCTTCTGCACCGCCGCCTTGCGAGCTCAGCAGATTGCCGAGCACGTCGCCGACCACACCACTGTCCGCGCCGAGTTTCGCAGCCAGCATCTGCTTGGCCATATCCATGGGGTTCATACTCATCTCCACATTCGTATTGGAGCAGGCGATCTTGCCTGCAATTAAACCCTTAAGCGGCTTTCGCTGAACCGGTCATGACCATTGCGTAAGCTTGCGCCCGGCGCTCTAAGCGACGC
>CALDUL010000068.1 GCA_937923575.1 uncultured Algimonas sp. | reverse complement strand
GCCGCCATGGCGAACCAGGCGCTCGACAATCTCGACGACATCACGGCCAATGCGATCGTGAAGGCGGCCGAAGAGGTCGCGGAAGGAAAGCTGGACGACAACTTCCCGCTCTCCGTCTGGCAGACGGGTTCGGGCACGCAGTCCAACATGAACTCAAACGAGGTCATCTCCAACAAGGCCATCGAGATTCTTGGTGGGGAGATCGGCAGCAAGACGCCGGTCCATCCCAATGATCACGTCAACCGCAGCCAGAGCTCCAACGACACCTTCCCCACCGCCATGCACATCTCTGCGGCCGAGCAGATCCACCACCGCCTGCTGCCGGAGCTGCGGTTCCTGCGCAATGCGCTCAACGACAAAGCCGAAGAGTTCAAGCACATCATCAAGATCGGGCGCACCCACACGCAGGACGCCACGCCCGTCACGCTGGGCCAAGAGTTTTCCGGCTATGTCGCGCAGCTGGACAACGGGATTGCGCGAGTCGAGCGCGGGCTCGAAGAGCTCATGCCGCTGGCCCAAGGCGGCACGGCCGTCGGCACCGGGCTGAATGCCAAGCCGGGCTTCGCCAAGCTCTTCGCCGAAGAAGTCGCCAGCTATACCAAGCTGCCCTTTGTGACCGCGCCCAACAAGTTTGAAGCTCTCGCCGCGCATGATGCCTTTGTGTCGGCCCACGGCGCGATCAACACGGTCGCCGCCTCGCTGTTCAAGATCGCCAATGACATCCGCTTCCTCGCCTCCGGCCCACGTTCGGGTCTGGGCGAGATCAGCCTGCCGGCCAATGAGCCGGGCAGCTCGATCATGCCGGGCAAGGTCAACCCGACCCAGTGCGAGGCCCTGACCATGGTCTGCACGCAAGTGTTCGGCAACAACGCGACCATGACCATGGCCGGCAGCCAGGGCCATTTCGAGCTCAATGTGTTCAAGCCCGTCATGGCCTACAACATGCTGCAGTCGATCACGCTGATCAGCGATAGCGCCCGCGCCTTTGCCGATAAATGCGTTGCCGGCATCGAAGCCAATGAAGAGCGGATCGCCGATCTCATGGGCCGCTCGCTCATGCTCGTCACCGCGCTAGCGCCGACGATCGGCTATGACAACGCCACGACCGTCGCCAAAACCGCGCACAAAAACGGGACAACACTGCGCGAAGAAGCCGTCAAACTGGGCTTTGTCACCGAAGATGAGTTCGACGCCGCTGTGCGGCCGGAGCTTATGATCGCGCCGCGCTAGAGGCTATCCTATGCGTTTTCTGTCCCGCAGACTTGTAATGCCTATTCACCTGAATAGCCGCGGGACGCTTTTCGGGGGGCAACTCCTCGCATGGATAGACGAAGAAGCCAGCGTCTATGCCGCCATCCAGAGCGGCACGGATCTGGTGCTGACCAAATATATCTCGGAGATGGATTTCAAATCACCCGCCTATAATGGCGAGGTCGTCGAGATCGGCATGGAGGTCACAGGCAGCACGCGTGTGTCCGTCACGCTATGCTGCACCGTTCGCGAAGCGCGAACGAAACGCAATATTGTGACCATCGACCGAATGGTTTTTATAGCCATCGATGAAAAGGGTCGCCCAACACGGCACGCCCTCGGCCCCGGATCCAGCGAAGCATCACAAGATCACCATGACGGGTAAGACGATCAATCTGAACCGCGCCCGCAAGGCCAAAGCCAAAGTGGACAAGGCCAATCGCGCAGCGGCCAATCGCGCGCTGCACGGCCGGACCAAGGCGGAACGAGAGGCCGCGAAGCGGGACAATGCGCGGCAGATAAAAGCGGTCGACGACCACAAGCTCGAGCCGTGAAAAAGCGTTCGATCTCGATCCACGGACATCAGACCTCGGTCTCGCTGGAGCCGGAGTTTTGGGCGGTGATCGATGAGATGGCGGAGACGCGGTCGCTATCGGTGTCGGCGCTGATCCGTACGTTGGATGACCAACGGCTGGCCGGAATGCCGGAGCGGAATCTGTCGAGCTATCTGCGGGTCGCGGCGCTAAACCATCTGCGCCAGCCGCGTGATGCGGGCGAGCGTGTCCATATCGACGATGCCGGTGACTGAGCTGGGTCTAAAGCGGCGCTGGAAAGCGCGGACGACGGCGACCGTGCGCTCGTCCATGATGCCCGCAATCTCCACTCCATAGCCGATCCCCGCCAGCGCGCGCTGCATCAGAGCGATGCCGCGGTCGCGGTCTCCCGGCTCGAAAAGGACACGTGGGTCCGCCTCGTCCACGTCGGGCCAAAGTCCGATGCCGGCAGCCGCCAAGCCCCGCCACGGAAAAGCTTCGCCCGGATCATCCTTGCGCGCGGGCGCGATGTCGCTGTGACCGACAATGCCGGACGGCCGAATGCTATGGCGCGCGATAATCGCCTTGCAGAGCGGGATCAGCGCATTGATCTGCACATCCGGAAACTCCGGCAAGCCGCCGTCTTCATTCGGGAAATTATGCCCGCCATTGACGATCTCGATGCCGACACTGGCGGAATTGACATTGGTGATGCCCTGCCACTCACCCACTCCCGCATGCCAGGCGCGGCGGTCTTCGTGGACGAGCTGGAACACGCGGCCGTCGTCTTCGATGAGGTAATGGGCCGAGACTTTCGCCTCCGCATCCGTGAGCCGCTCCAGCGCCGCAGCGCCGCTTTCCATGCCAGTGTAGTGCAGCACCAGCAGGCTGATCGGCAGGGTGCGATCGTCATGATTGGGCGACGGGGCTTGGATAATCATATCAGTCCTCCACCGCCGCGCTCGGCCCGCGTCGCGAGATGATCCAGACGCAGGGCAGGATCAGCGCGGCACCGGCAAGGTAGCGTGGATAAAGCGTTTCGCCCAGCAGCGCGACGCCGAGCAGACAGGCCCAGACCGTGGTCATCAGGGTCAGCGGCACAACGGAATTCACCGGATAGCGCTGCAGCAGTCGGAAATACTGGCCATGGGCGAAGACGCTGACGAAGGCGGCAGCGTAAAAGCTCCCGGCGACGATCTTCCAACCTGCGACCTCCCAGGCGACGCTATGGCCGTCTTCGAACAGGACCGTCGCACCGCCGCAGAGCAGCAGCAGCAGCACCGACATCCACGCCACATATTGCCGCCAATCGACGCCGGGCATGGTCCGCATCAGCACGGAGCCGACCGCCATGGCGACATAGGCGCAGAGCAGGAGCAGAAGGCCGCGATCGAACGCCAGCGCGCCCGGCTGCCACACCATGATAACGACACCGACGAGCGCCACGACGATGGCCGCACTGCGGATCCAGCCGATGCGCTCTTTCAGAAACAGCACGGAGAGTATGGCGGACAGTGGTATGATGGCCTGACTGATGATGGATGACGCCGACGCCGGGGCCGTCTGCAGGCCAGAATAGAGAAAGCCCAGATGGATCGGGCCGACGCAGGCGCAGATGATCAGCAAGCGACCGAACCGCTCCGGCAGCGGACGGAACAAAAAGACACCCATAAACAGCAGGACAAAGCAGGCGCGCGCTGTGGCGAGCATGAAGGGCGGGACGGGATTGCTGCCGACCACCCAGGAGGTCACGACGAAATTGCCGCCCCAACCGAGGCAGCATAGCATGATGATGAGGAAATCGCGGCCCGCCATGAGCGGGCGCGTAGGCGCTTAGCGCTCGACCGTCCAGCCTTCGGGCGTCTGGTGCGCGTCGATGATTGGACCATCGTCGTCTTCGGATGCACCGCCGAACATGCCGTTCATCGGAGGCGGCATTTGCGAACCCATTTGCGCGCTCATCTGGGAGCGGAGCTCTTCCATACGCGCCTCCATCATGGCCTTGGGACCAAAGGGGCGACCGGTCAGCTTTGCGCGAATCCAGAAGACGGCGACGATCACCGCCGCAATCACGAGAATACCCCCGATCAGCAGAAAGGCGAAAACCGCCGAGACGGACAGCATGAACAGTCCAACCATGGCAGCGACCAAAACGCCGATCCAGCGGCCGATCTGGCTGAAGATGTTCCCGCCGCCAAAGCTCGGGCCGTGCAGTTTCTGTGTACCTGTCATGTCAATCCATAGATCGGGTGAGAACATGGCGAGGTCAAGGCATGACGCATTGCAACTTAGTCACACCCGTCTTGAGCGGTGTTTCAGAGCAAGATCGCGCGGCGCTTACGGCGCTGCGCCTTGATCTCTGCATAGGCACGGTTGATCAGCGCCATCTTGTGCGTGGCCAGAGCCGTCATTTCCGGCGGCAGGCCCCGGGCGACGATTCGGTCCGGATGATTGGCGGCGGCGGCGCGGCGATAGGCCCGCCTCAGGCCTTCATCGTCGATCGTCTCGTCTATTCCGAGCAGTAGATAGGGGTCATCCGCATCGCGCCCGCAATGGCTTGCCTTGATGCGTGCGAACTCCCCTTCGGTAAAACCGAAGATATCGGCGATGCGCGCGAGATACTCGTTTTCGTCATCCGTCAGAATGCCGTCGGCCAGCGCGATGTGAAACAGGCCGTCGAGAACATCCTCCAGCGCGGCTGGGCGAGCGCGGAAATTGCTCGCCACGATCTTGGCATAGCGCTCGAAGCCGCGTGTGGTCTGTCGCGCGAGATTGAAGAAGCGCCGCACATGAGTTTCCGATCCGCGCTCCGCCTTAAAGACACGAGAGAACGCCTCGATGTCCTCATCCCTCACCTCCCCGTCAGCCTTGGCCATTTTGGCTCCCAGCGCAATCAGAGCCGCGGCCACGCGCGATTCCTCGATCTGCCCGGCCTGCCCCCGGTCATCGGGACGCGTCGGCGGACCGAAAAGCTGCGCAGCGGCTGTAAGGATGCGGGCGAGGTTCACACGGACTCCATCGGCCGAAAATGTCTATTTGTCATCTTTGACTGATCATTTTGTCATTAAGTCGGGTCATTTTGGCCAAAAGTGTCAAAAGAAAAATGCAAATCTGCCAAGCATTCGCGCTGAACCATGGTTAGGAAATACCTATGGGGCAACCAATCAGGGGCGCAAAACCCGGGTTAATCCATACCATGAAGGCCGGGAAGCGGGGCGCGCTTTCTGGCCTTCTCTATTTTCGCGCCGCTACGCTGACAGCCGAAATTTTGCCTTTTCCGGCCAGGTCTCTCCCTTGGCCGTTTTAGACTAGGCCGCCTTCGCGGGCCGGCGCTGATGCATGCCGAGCACGCGCGCGACGGAGCCCGCGATTTCCGATCGGTTCAGCGTGTAGAGGTGGAAGTCCCGCACGCCGCGCTCATAGAGCTCCGCCGTCAGCTCGTTCATCAGAGACGCCGTCAGCAGGTCGCGTGTCACGGGATCATTATCCAGACCGTCGAACAGCTCCGCATACCAATTGGGTACGGCCACGCCGCACATCTTCGACATACGCGCCAAGCCCTTGAAGTTCGGCTGCAGCATCAGGCCGGGTATGATGGGAATCTCGATGCCCGCATCCAGCACACGCTCCTGAAAGCGCCAGAAGATATCGGGCGAGAAGAAGAACTGCGTGATGGCGCGCGTGGCACCGGCATCCACCTTCCGCTTCAGATTGTCGATCTCCGTAGTCCAGTCGCCCGATTCCGGATGGCGTTCAGGATAAGCGGAAACGGTCACGTCGAAGTCGTGCCGCGCCTTGATGCCTTCGACCAGATCATTGGCATAGGCATAGCCGCCGGGATGGGGTGTGTAGGCCGCGCCAATGCCGGTCGGGCTGTCACCCCGCAGCGCCACGATATGGCGGACGCCCGCTTCCCAATAGGCATCGACGATTGCATCGATCTCCTCGCGCGTGGCATCCACACAGGTCAGATGCGCCGCCGGGTCGAAGCTGGTCTCCGACGCCATGCGTGCCACGGTGCGGTGAGTGCGCTCACGAGTCGATCCACCCGCGCCATAGGTGACGGACACGAAATCAGGCTGCAGCGGTTCCAGCTGTTCGATCGCGGCCCAGAGCCGCTTTTCGGCTTTCTCCGTCTTGGGTGGGAAGAACTCGAAGCTGACGCGCACGTCGCGGGCACTGTCACCGGACAGGTCGGACGCGGTGCGCGCGACGGCGCCGACGGGATCAGACGGGTCACGGCGGGGAAGTCGTGCGTTCATGACGCTCTCCTGAGGGATTGGGCGTTGCCGGGCTTGGTCGAGGACCAGACGAGGACGTCGGGTGTGTCCACGCTCGCGCTGTCGATACGCGTGACGGCTGGCTCGGACAGACCATATTCCAAGAGCCAGTCGGACAGCTCTCCTTGCGCAAAGCCCAGACGGCGATGAGCGAAGTCATCACGGAAGGTGTCGCGGTCGTGGAGGGCGAAGTCCGCAATCAAGAGCCGCCCGCCCGGCGAAAGGATACGCGCGGCCTCGGCGAGCACGGCCGACGGCTCGTCCAGATAGTGCAATACCTGATGGATGGTGACCAGATCGGCGGAACCGTCCTTCAGCCCCGTCGCGTCGGCAGAGCCCAGCTCGACGGAGAGATGCCCATGCGAGTCGCCTGCCAGCTTGTGCCGCGCCACGCGAAGCATGTCGGCCGATCGATCGATTCCTAGCCCGCGCGCGACCCGCGACGAAAACAGCTCCAACATGCGGCCGGAGCCTGTGCCCAGATCGACCATATGGGAGAAAGTCTCGGCCCCGACAGCCCGCAGCAACGCGTGCTCGGTCGGCTCGGAGGGCAGGAACTCATGGCTCAGCTGGCCGCGATTATTGGCAACATCCGCGAAGAATTGCTCCGATACGCTGGCGCGAGCCGCGCGGACATCGGACAGGCGCGAGAGGTCACCGCGCAGGATGTCGTCGTTATCGGGCACGGACCGCAGGACTTCGCCCAGCAATCCGGCGCGCGCACCGGGGCGCAGACGCACGAAGACCCAGCTTCCCTCGCGCAGACGTTCGACCATGCCGCCCTCTTCCAGCGCGCCGATATATTGCGTGACGCGCGGCTGCGACATGCCCAGAACGGTCGTAAGCTCAGACACCGTCAGCTCGCCGCGCTGCAACACGACGAGGATCCGCAACCGGGCGGGATGGCCCAGAAGTTTCAACGATTTGACGATCGACTCCATTGTCGATGGTGGTAGCAGGGCAATCCCTAACTGTATATAAAGTATTCTTTATATCGTCGACACGCGCGAGCTATCTCACATATTTCGACAGCAGGCGCAGATAGTCGACCTGATAGCCCATCGAGTTTTCCGTCACCGACCAGCTGTTGACCGGCCAGCCGTCGTTGAACTCGGCATAGCTCTTGGCAGGCGGTTGGCCTTGCGGCGGGATCGGTGCCGGGCGGCGGCAGATGCTTTCGCCGTAGCCGGGGCACTTCGTATTGCAGCATGGATCGCGCTCGTAGCCCTCGTTCGGGCCACCGACCAGCAGGCCGGGAACGGGGCCAAAGCGCGACGTCTTGGTGGAATCATAGAGCGGCGAGCCGTCCTTGAACCACGCGTGATAGAGCGTGGAGGCCGACCGCTCCGCGCCGACGCCTTCCATATTGGTGAGGTAGACCAACCCCATCGGGTTCACCCCGTGGAGATAATGCAGATAGTCCGCACCCGCATTCAGCGCAGCCCTCGCCGACTTTGGCCGCGCCTCACCGACGATGGACTGGGTATAGACCGCCCCGCGGCGGGCCTTGGTCGCATTGGACCCCCACCAGTAGCCATCGACTGGGGCGAGATAGGGATCGCTGATCTCGCGCACGGCCGGCCAGCCATTCCAGCCGTCCATGGCGCTCGCGTAATCGCGGCGGATGCGGTTCGCCAAACGGCTTGGCACGCCCTCCATCAGCGAGAAATTGCGAAGGGTAAATCCGATATCGCCCTCGAAATCGTTAGCCGAGCCCGGCTTGATGCCACCGAATTGACGATAGAGCGCGTCGATCTCACGCAGCAGCGCTTTGTCCCTCGTCAGGCCGTACAATTGCGTCGCGGCGATCAGGCGTTTCTTGACCAAGCGGTCGGCCTCAACCTCCTGTTGTCCGGCGGCCAACCCCGTCGTGCCGTGCTCTTCGCTATTATTGTAGAATTTCACGGTCGGATTGGCCTTTGCCCACACCCAGGCATCGCGCGCGCGTCGGGAAAGATCGGCGACCCGGTTCTGCAGCCCCGGCTCCTCGCGGAAGATATCGGCGGCCATGGCGAAGGCTCCCGCAGCCGTGACGGTCGCGGATGTGTTGGCCGCGCCATAAAGCGACGGATCAGACGCCTTGGACGGCGGGCTGCCCTCGCCGCGGCCCAACACGGACAGCATGGAGCCATCGGCGTTCTGCATGCGGCGCAACCAGTCCAGGCCCCAGACGACCTCGTCGAGAACATCGGGGATGCCGTTGCCGCTCTCCGGAATGCCCATCTGGTCGGTCCAGACGGAAGGGTTCTCCGCATAGCTGGCCAGCAGGCTGGAGACGTAATTGGCGGTCCAGCTGGTGTATTGATTATAGTCGCCGGCGTCGAACCAGCCGCCTTGCAGATCGCGAGCGGTTTTCATGTCGCCTTCGGCATCAAAGCGCTGCGCCTGATGGTCCTGCCCGCGTTTGAGATGCGAGGCCTTGTCCGCATAGCCCGGCAGCGCGTGGGGTGCGCGCTTCTCAAACCCGGCGCGCTGGTAGTAGAACGCCTTGAACGCGGTCTGCAGCACGGGGCGATAGACGGTTGGCGAGATTTCGAAGGTATCGCTGTCCACGCGGCGCGCCATATCGCGCACGACGTAGCGACCGGGCGCACGCACTGACGAGAAGTCAAAGTGCCAGACACGGTCGCCTGACGCCTTGTCAATTTTGCCGCCATTCCAGATAACAGGCCGCCCCTCGAACACCGCGCGGCGTGTGCGCAGGTCGATGACGGCGTAGCGGGTCGAGGGCTGGAAGGAGCGTCCCGCGTCAAAGCCGACTTGCGGATCGCGGATCACGGCGCGCTTGGACAGCTGCGGCAGATAACCGAACTGGTCGACGAGAATATGCGGCGCCGGGTCCGTCGCGCGAGCGCTCAGCGGGATGAGGAACAGCAGAAGTGTCAGAAGAATGCGCATAAGCGCAGTAATGCAAGAATTGGGCCGATCGGTAATGGCCGTTAGCAGCGCCCTCCTTGTTGGCTCCCGCCGACTTGGTCGGCGGGTCCATCATCGGATCTCCGGTGAAAACAAGTTGCAAGCGGAGGATGGACAGGCCGGTCAAGCCGGCCTGAGCCAATGAAGTTTAGAAAGCAGCGATCCTATCTCTCGAACTTCACGAACTTCAGCTTCTTCGGGATGTCGGCATCATCACCCAGACGGCGCTTCTTGTCCTCGATGTAGTCGGCGAAGTTGCCTTCGAACCATTCGACATGGCTGTCGCCCTCATAGGCGAGGATGTGAGTGGCGACGCGGTCGAGGAAGAAGCGGTCGTGCGAAATGACCACGGCGCAGCCGGGAAATTTCTCCAAAGCGACTTCGAGGCTGGCCAGTGTTTCGCGGTCCAGATCGTTGGTCGGTTCATCGAGCAGCAGCAGGTTGGCCGGCTTTGTCAGCATCTTGGCGAGGTTCACGCGGTTGCGTTCACCGCCCGACAGCTGGCCAACGTTCTTTGACTGGTCTGTCCCCTTGAAGTTGAACGCACCGACGTAAGCCCTTGAAGGCACTTCGCGTTTGCCGAGACGCAGAATGTCGAGACCATCGGAAATCGCTTCCCAGACATTCTTGGAGCTATCCAGCGCGTCGCGGTTCTGATCGACATAGCCGAGCTCAACCGTCTCGCCGACCTTGAAGCTGCCCTTGTCCGGCTGCTCCTCGCCCGTGATCATCTTGAACAGCGTCGTCTTGCCCGCACCGTTGGGGCCGATCACGCCGACGATACCGCCGCGCGGCAGCTTGAAGGACAAGTCCTTGATCAGCAGGCGACCATCAAAGCCCTTCCAGACCCCGTCCGCTTCCACCACGATATTGCCGAGGCGCTCGCCCATGGGGATGCGGATTTCGGCGTGGCTGACGACTTCGTTCGCCGCCTCGTCGCGCAGCTTCTCATAGGAGCTGATACGTGCCTTGGACTTGGTCTGACGCGCTTTGGGGTTGGAGCGAATCCACTCCAATTCGCGCTTCAGCGCCTTGGTCTTGGAGTCGGCTTCGCGGCCTTCCTGGTCCATGCGCTTCGCCTTGGACGCCAGCCAGGACGAGTAATTGCCCTCATGCGGATAGGTGCGGCCGCGGTCGACTTCCAGCGTCCAATTGGTGATGTTGTCGAGGAAGTAGCGGTCGTGGGTAATCAGGATCACCGCGCCGCGATAGTTGACCAGATAGTTCTCCAGCCATGCCACGGTTTCCGCATCCAGGTGGTTGGTCGGTTCGTCCATCAGCAGCAGGTCCGGCTTGGCCAGCAGCAGCTGGCAGATTGCGACCCGACGGCGCTCCCCGCCCGACAGATTGGTGACGTCGGCATCCTTTGGCGGGCAGCGCAGTGCCTGCATCGCCATCTCGATCTTGCTATCGATGTCCCACGCATCGCGGGCGTCGACTTTCTCTTGGAGCTCGGTCATCTCCTCCATCAACTCGTCGGTATATTCTTCGGCCATTTTCATGGCGACGGCGTTGTAGGCATCGAAGATCTGCTTGTCCTCGCAGCCCGCGATGACATTGCCCCAGACGTCCTTGGTCGTGTCCAGTTCGGGCTCTTGCGAAAGATAGCCGACCTTTACGCCCTCGGCCGCCCAATGCTCGCCCGTGACCTCGTCATCGACGCCGGCCATGATCTTCATCAGGGTCGATTTGCCCGCGCCGTTGACGCCGACGAGACCGATCTTGGCATCGGGATAAAAGGACAGATGGACGTTATCGAGAATGGTCTTATTGCCGAATTTCTTCGTCAGACCTTGCATGTGATAGGCGAATTGGCGGGCCATGGGAGCTCTCAGTAAGACGTGAAAACGCCCGCCCGGACCAGGAGTCGAAGGACGGGCGTGCTGTTGATCCCGATATGCGCGCGAAGACGCGGAATTTCAAGCGGGGTTAGCCATCACCCTCACAGCCAAAGGCGGGGTTCTTATCCGTATTGACCCAGGCCACAGAGCTGCCTTTGGCCTCGCATTCGGCGACGGCCTTTTCCGCAATTGACGCGACCTTCGCGCCCTTTGCAGCCGCCGGCATGAGCGAGAATATGACGGCCAGCGTAACCAGCGCCCCTCCAAAAAGCACCATATTGCTGCGAGGTGGTTCGCTCGCGTCGTCGTCTTCCTCATAGGGCGTGATGAGCGAGAGCGCGTGAAGCTGCTGTAGGTAGTAAGCCAGCACGAAGAGCATCAGAAACGGCACGAGGGCTGCCGCACCCGTCAGACCCAGAACGGACAGGCCGACGGTGCCGTCGATCAGGATACCGAGTGTCAAGACGGCCGTGAGTCCCCAGACCAGAAACTGGTAGGCAAAGGTCATGGAACGGCGCTTCACGTCCAGCTCCCACTCGTCGAGATATTTGTCGCGCGCGTAGAGGCGGTTCGGCAGGCGCAGGAAGATCAGCGAAATCAGGGCCAGAAAGCTGGCCGCCGCGATGACGATATAGGCGGCGACGGGAAAGGCATCGGGAATTCCGAAGAACTCGCCTATGACCAACATGGGCACGGCCGGAAAGGATGCGACGAGCAGCGCCTTGATCAGGCCGATACTCTTGCCGCTGACGCTCTCGCCTTCGAGTTTGTAGATGTCCGCATATGTCTTGAGCATGTTCCGTCTCCTATTCCGCAGCGCGGGCTGCGAGTTGTTCGGCCAAAGATTTGAACGGTCTTGGGCTGAATGCGGCTTCGACTGGCACGCCGAAGAACTCTGCCAGTTTGAAGGCCAACTCCAGCGAGGCGTTGTAGTCGCCGCGCTCCAGATAACCGATCGTCTGAAAGTTCACGCCCACAGCTTCGGCCAGCTCCTTGCGAGACAGCCCACGCTCCGTACGCAATATTTTGATTCTGTTGTACATCATTATGTTGTATATCTACAACGGATTGGTAAAAGTCAACAAGAACTCGTTCTCTGACCTGTTTGGAGGCTGTAGGCTTGCCATTCGCACCGCCTCCCTGCCCGGCAATCCAGTCGCGGAACTTCGCGACCGAAGGCACGCGGTCTTGCCGGACGCGTTAGATCGTCGGCGCGCCTTGACAGTCCGGCCCGCCTCCCCGACGCGGCCATCATGAAAATCGCGACGTGGAACATCAATTCGGTCAAGGCGCGCATGCACGCGCTGACGAAATGGCTGGAGACCGCCAAGCCCGACGTGCTCTGCCTGCAGGAGATCAAGACGCAGGACGACGGCTTTCCGCGCATGGAGATCGAAGCGCTGGGCTACCACTGTCTGGTTCACGGCCAGAAGAGCTATAACGGCGTCGCGATCCTGACCAAGGCCGAGCCGCTGGAGACGCAGATCGGCCTGCCTGGTGATGATAGTGACGAACAGGCGCGCTACGCTGAAGTCGTACTCCCGACAAAACAGAAAAACGGCGAGGGCCGCATTCGCGTGGCCACGATCTACCTGCCCAATGGCAATCCGGTCGAGGGCGGAGACAGCGAAAAATACCGCTATAAGCTCGCCTGGATGGACCGCCTGCGCGACCGCGCGCTGAGCCTTCTACCGGACGAGTACCCGCTGGTCCTCGCGGGCGATTACAACGTCATCCCGCGGCCCGTGGACTGCCATGATCCCAAGGCATGGTGGGGCGATGCGCTGTTCCGGACGGAAACGCTGGAGGCTTTTCGCGCGCTGAAACATATCGGCCTATCGGACGCATTCGAAGTGCTGGACGGCCGCGGGGAGCAGTACAGTTTCTGGGATTACCAGCGCGGCGCGTGGCAGAACAATGACGGCATTCGCATCGACCATCTGCTCTGCAATGCGGGCGCGATGGACGCGATCGAGGATATCACCATCGACCGCTTTGTCCGCGACGGGGTCAAGCCCAGCGACCACGTGCCCGTGATCGGGCGGTTCGCGCTCTAACGGAACAGGCGACCATCGGCGGGCGCCGGGCGCTGCGGCCTGTCGCTGAAAACCTCGACCGGCACTGCCTCTGCGGTGAGCTTGTGCCACATGATCGTGCCCCACAGGGCGCGGGCGTAGAAGATCATGAAGATGATCGCCATCGGCAGTCCGCGGAAGTCGCCCGCCGCCCACTGTATACCCTTATTGAGCAGGAAGTAGGCCAGCATCAGCCCCGCGCAGACGCGGCTGTGTTTGTATGTCCCAAACACGAGACCCGCCATCAAGACCACATCGATGAGCGACAGCATGCTGAGCCCGGTGCCGAGACCGTCCCCGACCTGCATGACATAGAGGGTGAAGCCGAGCGTCACGACAATGCTGAAAATCCCGGCCTGCCAGCCCCGTTTGATGGCTGTTTCGGCCGCTTCCACAGACGTCATCTGGTGTCCTCCCGCCACAACGTTAGGTCACTTTGTGTGAAGAAACAGTTCAGCGGCGAATGATCCCCGGCTCCGCATTCGCGAAGCCAACCGTAAGCCGCTGAAAGCGTGAGCGTATCGAATTTCCCGGGCCAGACCGATCCACGTCCCACGCCCCGCCCTTCATCTTACCCTTGCATCTCCGGTCAGCGGGAGGCGGGCAGAGCTCAGTCTGTCTTCGAGCCGGGGGTCGCGTTTCGGAGCGTGTGCGGTGTTGAAAGCCGCGCGCTCTCCAGCGGTGGTGAACCATAGGACAGACAGCCATCGTGATCAGAAACGCGCCGCGGGGAACACCCGAAACGGCGGACCCTTGGGCGGGTTACCCACCCATCGGCCACGCCAACAGCCAAACTGGCCTTTCGCTGTGCGGGAGGTCCCCCGCGGGCGCCTCCCGCACCTTACGTCGTGCCGTGCGTCTAGCGGTGGGGCGCATTGCTCTGTCCAGCCCATAGGCGACCGACGGGCCTTTTCTCTTTTCTCAAGACAGCCGTGCTTTACCGGACGGCCATGCCCCGCCCCGTACTCATCAGTCTCGCCCTGCTGTTCGCCGTGATTATCGCCGTCTTCGGCTATGGCTGGCACTTGCGCACGGTCTATGCAGGCTATGTCGCGAGTACGGATAGTGGTGACGCGCTGTTCCCGGCGGAGACGCTCGAACGCTACGGCGCAAAGATCATCGACGATCTCGCCGCTCAGGACGTGCAGCTCGCCATCGTGTCACGTGCTGGTCAAACGCGGGACAAGCTGCCGGACGGCGTCATGTTCACACACAGCGCCTTCTTCCGCCGCAATGCGCAAGGCGACTACGATGTCTACAATCTCTATCACGGCGAGCAGGACCGCCTTATCTCCGGCCTCGTCACCGACACGCCCGCCGACTTCCTGCGGCTGCTGCAGGAGCGGGATGCGGGCATAGTGATCCCCACGGCCGAGATGCAGGCGCGGCTCCATGAGCACCTCGAAAGCCCGGACTATGCGGCGGTGCATCAGCCCGCCTATTCGCTCATCTCCAACCCGCTCGATCTGCGATACCAGAACTGCAACGAGTTCATGCTCTACGCGGTTGCCGCCGAAATTTGGGAGACGACCGACCGTGCAGTCTTGCGCGACCGTATTGCGGAGACCGTCACGCCGACCGAGCTAAAAGTCTCCCCGATTCGCCGCCACTACGGCCCCATGATCGACGAAAGGCTGATCCTCGACGACCATGGCAAGCGCGTGCTGACCACGACGTTCCAGACGCTTG
>CALDUL010000067.1 GCA_937923575.1 uncultured Algimonas sp. | reverse complement strand
AAGCGCGCCGGCATTGGACGGCGCTTCGATATAACTGTCGAATGTGAAGTCCGGCGCCGGAGTCAGGTCCAGCGGAATCTGTTTTTGGGATCTGGGGGGCGTGCGCACGGCTGTCCTAGCGGCGAATAACCAGACCCAGCTTCGGGTCCTCCTCGACGCGCACGCCCTTCTGGCGCATCTCGGCGGCGAGGCGGTCGATGGAACCATAGGTGATCGTCATCAGCGCCCCGTCCTTGGACACGGCATCGAGACGCGCATCGCGGACCTGCGCAGACGTGTTGATCGCCCGCTGCAGCCGCTGCCACTCGCCAAGACTGGAATAGAGGACCGAGACGGTCTGGCTGGCCTGGCTGTCGCTGGGCACGGCGGCGGTCTGTTTAAAGTCACGCTCTAACTGCGACACCAATCCGTCGAGCGAGCGGAAGCTGCCGAGGCTGCGCTCTGTTGGCGCGCCGTTCGACGGCACGTATTCGGTCACGCTGAACCCTGTCGAGCCGGACGGGTCCAGCACGAAGACCGGCTTGCCACCCGACAGCCGCAGTGCAGAGTCCGGGTCTTGCGGATCGAGGCTGCTGGCCAGCGCATAGAGGTTGCCGCCCGGCAGGACTTCGAGCGGCGTCAGCGCATGGGCGAAGCGACCGGAGTTGAGCTGGCCCTCGACGGCGGTCGGCAACGTTCCGCGCGCAAGCACGATCCGCGGCTGCGCCTGGCTGCTCACCATGGTGAGGCCGGAGCTCTGCAACAGGCGCTGCACGGCGGACGGATTGAAAGCGATCGAGACGTCGCCGAGATAGCGCGTGGCGGAACGGCGTTCATTGTCGATGGTCAGGCCGCGTATCAGCGGGCCGACGACCTCGGGGGTCAGCTCCGGCAATCCCTTGGCCGCGCGTTCGCCTTCCAGCGTCAGGCGCTCCATCAGCTGGCGTGCGGCGACGAGTTGGCCGTCGCCGATCGCTTGCGTCTGCGCTTGTGTCGCTGTCGGCGCGCTCGCATCGACGGGCACGCCGCGCACGGTGAACGGATCAGCAGCGAAGGCGAGTGTCACGCTTGCCGCGCAGACGAGTGGCGCAGCGATAAGCGAACGAAGCAGGCGGGCGTGTCGGGTCATATGTGCGCTATAGCAGCAAATATGGTGTGTAAAAGGCATCGTCTCACGAAGCGCGCGGCCTGTGCAGACGGCGCGCGAGGCGGTAACACCCCGCCCATGACAGACGATGCCAAACCCCTTTCCTACAAAGACGCGGGCGTCGACATAGACGCGGGCGATCGTCTGGTCGATCGTATCAAGCCCATGGTCAAGAGCACGCGCCGCCCCGGCGCGGACGGCACCATCGGCGGCTTTGGCGGGGCGTTCGATCTGAAGGCGACGGGCCTGAAAGACCCGGTGCTGGTGTCGGGTACGGACGGTGTCGGCACAAAGCTGAAGGTCGCGATCCAGACAGGCAAGCTCGATACGGTCGGCATCGATCTGGTCGCCATGTGCGTCAATGACGTGCTGGCACAGGGTGCAGAGCCGCTCTTCTTTCTCGACTATTTCGCGACGGGACGGCTGGACGTCGACAGCGCCGCCTCGGTCGTCTCCGGCATTGCGGAAGGCTGCCGTCAGGCGGGCTGCGCGCTGATCGGCGGAGAGACGGCCGAAATGCCCGGCATGTATGCGGACGGTGAGTTCGATCTGGCGGGCTTCGTCGTGGGCGCAGTGGAGCGCGATCAGATGCTGCCGCGCATGTCCGAGATGGCGGCGGGCGACGTGCTGATCGGGCTGGAAAGCTCCGGACCGCACTCCAATGGCTATTCGCTGATCCGCCGCGTGGTGGAGCGCAGCGGGCTATCTTTCGCCGCCCCCTCCCCCTTTGGAGACGGCTTGCTGGGCGAGAGCTTGCTCGCGCCGACGACGATCTATGTCGAAGCGGTCAAACCTGTACTGGGCGATATCCTGGGCCTCGCCCACATCACGGGCGGGGGGCTGACGGACAATGTCCCGCGTATGCTGCCCGACGGGCTGTCCGCACAGTTCGACTTCGGCGCGTGGGAACGCCCGGCCGTATTCCAATGGCTGCAGGAAACAGGCGGTATTGAAGAAGCCGAAATGCGCCGCGCCTTCAACTGCGGCATTGGCCTCGTGCTTTGCGTGAAGCCCGACGCCGTTATGGACGTGCTGACCAAGCTGGAACCGGCTGGCATTCCAGCCCACGTCATCGGGCAGCTCACAAAGACGTGACCCGTCTGAAGACCGCTGTGCTGATTTCGGGTCGCGGCTCGAATATGGTCGCGCTCGTGCGCGCTGCACAGGACCCGGACTATCCGGCGGACATACAGCTCGTTATCTCCAACCGACCTAAAGCGGCCGGGCTGGAGCGCGCGCGTAAGCTCAGCGTCGAGGCGATTGCCATCGACCACAAAGCCTTCCCAGACAGAGAGAGCTTCGAAGACGCGCTACACGACGCATTGTCAGCGCGTGGCATCGAGTTTATCGCCTGCGCAGGCTTCATGCGCGTGCTGACCCCGGGATTCGTGGGAAAATGGGTCGGACGCATGATCAATATCCACCCGTCTCTGCTGCCCAAATATAAGGGACTTCATACCCATCGCCGCGCAATCGAGGCGGGCGATCGGGATGGCGGCGCGAGCGTTCACTGGGTCGCCGACGAAGTCGACGGGGGCGGGATCATCGCTCAGGCACGTGTTCCCATCCTGCTGACCGATACGGAAGACACCCTCGCCGCCCGTGTGCTGGAGCGCGAATTGACGCTTTATCCAGAGGGTCTGGCGCTGGCCGCGACGGCGGTCATCAACGGATGACAGCCAGCAACAATTGCTTAACCACAACTCGCAAGCTGCTCGAAAACTCTAGGCTGTAGACCCTTATCCGAGAACGCAGGCCGGAATCCATTCACTGGGATGTGGAGGACGGCGTCGCTTGGATAGTGGGGATGGCCATAATGCCGGACAAATTTAACGGAACGGCTCTGTCGCGCTTCGGTCGCGAGGAGAACGGCAACATCGCGATGATGTTCGCCTTCTGCATCACGATGTGCGTCGGGATTGCCGGTGCGGCTGTGGACTTCGGGGTCTTGTCCTCGGCCGAGTCGCGTAGCCAGCAAATCGGCGATGCCGTCGCATTGTCGGCCGCGGTCTATGTACGCAACAAAAGCGGCAACCCCGAAGACAGGGAAGATGGCGGCATCCCACCCGGACGCCACACGGCCGCATCCCTGGGTTATGACTTCACCTCCCTCGTCAAAGGTGGTGCGGACGAAGTCTTCATCGACATCGAATATGATCAAACCAATAGCGAGGCCGTGGTGTCCGTTTCCGGCAAGACGGAAACGACCCTATGGCGAGCGCTCGGGAAGGACGAGCTGGATTTCCGCACGGTCTCGGTCGTGTCTTTCGAAGACGTGCAAGTCAATGACGCCGCGTCGATCGTCCTGGTGCTCGACAATTCCGGCTCGATGAACTTTGACGACCGGCCCTATACGGTCAACTCATCCGGCAACCGAGTCGAGCCGGTGGACGCCGTGCGCCGCATCGATGCGCTGGAATCCACCGTGATGGACTTTATCAACTACATCTCCCCGCTGGTCGGCGATCAGAGCAACGACAAGAACAAGATGGTCCGCACCGGCATGTTGGCCTACAATTCGGACACGATTACCGAGCGCACCGTTCCCATGGGCTGGAGGTTCCCGACCGAGAGCCAGGTCACGGCCATGGAAGCGCAGGGCGGCACCAACTCCGCTCCGCCGCTGGATACAGCGCGTGAATGGATGCTGGGCACGGACTCCCCCACAACGGGCGAGGATTACCACCACAATCAGATGAACGGCAGAACTCCGTTGAAATTCGTCATCTTCATGACGGACGGGATCAACAGCGGTGATGAGGAATGGTTCGATCAGGAAGACACGGGCGAATGGCGCCAGTTGGAGTGCCGGCGCAGCGGCAACTATGTCTTCACGGACAATTGTCGGTACTGGTACGAAACTCAGGAAACACAGCCGACATCCTATCAGGGCGATTACAGCTATGGCGGCCGCCAATACCGCGGCTATGAGTGGACCGAAGGCCAATGGGAAATCCCGGCCAATCACCACAGCCTCGCCGACTGCAAGTCGCTGAAAGACGCTGGTGTGCGTGTCTATACGATTGGTTTTGCCCTCGAAGAGGGCCTGTACGAATGGAACGGCACTTATTGGAACCAGGAAGAGCAAGCCTTTACCCAGCGCGGCATCCAGACGAGTGAGAAGCGCTCGCAGGCCTACTCCTTCCTGACCGCCTGTGCGTCGGAGGGAAAGTTCCGGGTCGCATCGGACGCCGATTCGCTGCAGGAGGCTTTCAACTCCATCGGCCAGGACATCGTCGAGGAGACGATCCGCCTGAAATCATAGGCTCGCCGGGCCTTCCCGGAATAGCAGCAGACATAAAAAAGGCCGGGCTCACCCCCGGCCTTTTTGTTTGTTGTGTAAGCGCCCGCCTAGCCAACGATGTCGGCATCCGTGAAGAACTGGGCGATCTCTTCTGCGGCCGTTTCCGGCGCGTCGGAACCGTGGACGGTGTTGGCGTCAATCGATTCGGCGAAGGCGGCGCGGATCGTGCCGGCGTCGGCTTCGGCCGGGTTCGTCGCGCCCATCACTTCGCGGTATTTGGCGATGGCGTTTTCGCCTTCGAGAACCTGAACGACAACGGGACCGGAGGTCATGAATTTGACGAGGTCACCGTAGAACGGACGCTCGGCATGAACCTCGTAGAATTTCTTGGCCTGGTCTTCGGACAGCTGGACGCGGCGTTGGCCGACGATGCGCAGGCCGGCATCCTCGATCATGGCATTGACCTTGCCGGTCAGATTGCGCTTGGTGGCATCGGGTTTGATGATGGAGAAAGTGCGTTGCACGGCCATGGGATTTACCTTTGGTTTTACCCGGGTCGTCCGGGATTGAACATTGCGCGCCCGCTAAAGCGTGATGACGCGGTTTTCAACCCGTGTTAGCGGCGCGTCGCTGTGCTCCACATCAACGACCTCACCTACCGTATCGAAGGGCGGCCGCTCTTCACCCAGGCGACGCTCGCGATCAGCGCCGGTCAGAAGGTCGGTCTTGTCGGCCGCAACGGTACGGGCAAGTCGACGCTGTTCCGCCTGATCAAGGGCGAGATCAGCCCGGACGACGGCTCCATCTCCATGCGCAACGGCATGCGGCTGGGCTGCGTCGACCAAGAGGTGCCCGGCGGGCCGACCTCGCTGATGGACACGGTGCTGCAAGCGGATGTCGAGCGCACCGCGCTGATGGCGGAAGCGGAAACGGCGACGGACCCCATGCGTATCGCCCAGATCCACACACGGCTGAGCGATATCGACGCCTATACAGCCGAAGCCCGCGCGGGCGCGATTTTGTCGGGTCTGGGCTTTGACGGCGATGACCAGCAGCGCCCCTGTGGCGACTTCTCCGGCGGCTGGCGAATGCGCGTGGCACTCGCCGCCATGCTGTTTGCGCAGCCCGATATGCTCCTGCTCGACGAGCCAACCAACTATCTCGACATCGAAGGCGCGCTCTGGCTGGAAAGCCACATTCGCAAATATCGCGGCACCATTTTCGTGATCTCCCACGACCGCGATTTCCTCAACACCGCCGTGACTCACATCTCTCACCTGCAGCATGGCAAGCTGACCATGTATACGGGCGGGTTTGAGGACTTTCAGAAAACCCTCTCGGAGCGCAACCGACTCGATATGGCGCTCGTCGCCAAGCAGGAGGACGAGCGCCGCAAACTCCAGGCTTTTGTCGACCGCTTCAAGGCCAAGGCGTCCAAGGCCAAGCAGGCGCAGTCCCGCGTCAAACGGCTGGAGAAGATGCAGCCGATCGCGACTATGGTCAGCGACCCCATCGCGCCGATCGACCTGCGCGGGCCGGAGCGGCTGCTGTCACCGCCCATGGTGAAATATGACGAAGCGTCGCTCGGCTATGGCGACACGACGATCCTGCGTGATCTGAACCTTCGCGTGTCGCCGGACGACCGCATCGGGCTGCTGGGACGCAATGGCGAGGGCAAGACGACCTTCGCCAAGGGCATGCTCGGCATCCTCAAAGCCCAGAGCGGCCACATCCGGTCCCACAAGAAGATGCGCGTCGGCTATTTCGCGCAGCACGAAGTCGATGCGCTGAACGAACGCGCCTCGGCCTATGACCATATTGTCGAGCTGATGCCCGACGCGACCGAGGCCGAGCGCCGCGCGCGTCTGGCGAGCTTCGGGCTGGGTGCGAAGAATGCGGAAACGCCTGCTGGTGACTTATCCGGCGGCGAAAAAGCGCGGCTTTTGTTCTCGCTGATCGGCTTTCACAAACCCCATTTGCTCGTGCTCGACGAGCCAACGAATCACCTCGACATCGACAGTCGCGAGGAATTGGTCCGCAGCCTCAACAGCTATACGGGCGCCGTCCTGCTTATCAGCCACGATCGGGCGCTGCTGGAGGCCACGACGGAGCGCCTCTGGCTCGTCGATGGCGGGCGGGTGGAGCCCTATGACGGGACGCTGGACGACTACCGCGAGCAACAGGCCGAGCGCGCCAAACCGGCCCGCAAGGAGAAGGTCGATACGGGCCCCAGCAAAGCCGATTTGCGTGCCGCCCGCGCCGATGCACGCAAGCAGATCGCGCCCCTGAAAAAGGCCGCCGATCGGTTGGAGAAACAAGTCGAAACAGTGACGTCGAAGCTTTCGAACATTGACTCCGAATTGGCTCGGCCGGAACTGTTCGCGCAAGACCCCGACCGCGCCGTGAGCCTCGGCAAGGAGCGCGGCCTGACCGCCCATAAGCTTGAGCAATTGGAGGGTGAATGGCTCGACGCGTTGTCCGCCTATGAGGATGCCAAAGCGGCCATGGACGGTTAACGAAAACCTGCCGTTAAGCCCTCGCTAACGCTGAAATAATGACTGCCGGTTTTCCGCCCCAATTCGCGCCATATAGAGCGCTGAGGGATGAGATGGTGGCTGGGAAACAGCTCATCCGCGCGAGCACAGAATGTGCCGGCGCGAGAGCACGTCATGTGCCGTATGAGAGAGAGACCATGTTCCCGAAGAACCGTCACAAGCCTCCCCTGTTTGACAGTCGCCTGGTCCGACATGACGACGCACTGCTGATTTTCGAGACCTTCGCCTATCTGACCCGCCGCCATGGACAACCCGGGCGCCCACCGGTTCCCTCTCCGCTACACAAGACCCGAGGACTGGACGATCTGCGTTTCGACGCCAACGGACAACGCACGCTCTTCGACTTCGCGCAGGACGGTTTTGCCTCTGTCCTCCAGACCATGCGGCTGGATCCGGCAGGCCGAGCGCTGCACGCCGCTGACCATGATCAGCCGGGCTTTCTGACCTATGATCCCAAACGCATCGAGGACGACGGCTATCTCGTTGCGCGCCTGATCATCGGTGTGGCGGCGCAGGAGCTGGCGCTGTTCCGGCCGGCGTTCGAACCGAGCACCTATCAGCGCGCCATTGTCCTGCTGGCCGGGGCGGCTTTCTTCCGCACGGGATTGGTTCTGCCGCGCCTGTTGCCGGCCGTCGTGACCGAGCTGTCGCAATTCGGCGTGCCCGCGCGCTTTGTGGAGAACACGCTGCTGTTTTCCGCAAGCCTCGGCCTCCGTGTGGCGCGCCAGACGCCGGAGCAGATCGTCGCGACTTACGGCCCGGTGTTGTCACGCACAGCGCGCAAGAAGATTCGCCCTGCCTGCAGACAGATCGACGGGCTGGAGCCTGAGCTGAAATTGCTGCGCGTGCTGGGTCAGCCGAAGCCGCAAAGGCAGACACTCCGAGGGCCGCGCGGCGACATCCGGGCCGTCACACCGGGGGCCAGTCCTCAGCCGCAGCGCACTTCCTGGATATAGCCCTCCCGGTCGAGCTCGATGGTAAGTCGTTCGCCGATTTCGGGCCCGAGAGAAATGCGCTCCGTCACGTCATTGATGGACGGCGCGTAAAGCTGCTGTCCAGGCAGATATTGCTGCACTTCGACCAAGCGTTCGACCTCGTTTTCTCCGCCCAGGAAATCATCACGGAAGCCCTCATTGAAAGCGGGGCGGATGATTCGCTTCGCCCCCGGCAGGCCAGGGATGTAGATCGCCCCCTCATGCGTGCCGACCAGCCCCGTGAACATGCGTGATTGGCACGGATCGACGGCCGGAATGCGCGGCGTCGGCGCGGGCGAGAGATATTCCGGGCGGACATATTGCCCCTGCCCCGGCTGCGGCACGAACACCCAGGGCTGACCCGCTGGACCGGCGGGCGCGCTGACGCAGGCGCTTAGGGTCACAGCAAGGCAGACCGTCAGGGCGGATGTGGCGAAGGCGCGCATAATTCCCGCGTTCACTGATTGTGGTTAACGAAGTGTTAGCTGCGTCACGGATGCGTGTACCAATCGTGTCATCAAACTACGAGCAACGGCGTATATAGCACAACAAGTCAGCGCCCCGTTCCTTCCCTCCCCTTCGTTGGAATGCCGCGTTGATTTTGGGAAGGGCAGACACGCGCCCGGTCTGCCCTTCCCTATCCTCTCGTCGAGAAACGCATTACGGGCTGGCCACGCCCCACTGGCCAACACCTCACTACTCGCCTATGCGCCGCGCGTGAGTGACGATCCCCACATCCCCGACGAAAGACCGCGCGCGGCACCGTCACCGTGGCGCGCGACCGTGCTGTCGCTCTACCCCGACGCCTTTCCCGGCGCGCTGGGCGCGAGCATCATCGGCGCGGCTGAGAAAAACGGTCTGTGGATGCTCGACACGGTGGACATTCGCGACTTTGCCACTAATAGGCACCGGACTGTCGATGGCACGCCTGCCGGGGGCGGGGCTGGGCTCGTGCTCAAACCCGATATCTCTGCAAGTGCAATCGACAGCGTGGCCGGGCCGGACGGAACGTTCGGTGGCCGCCCGCTGATCTACATGACCCCCCGGGGCAAACCCCTCACACAGGATCGTGTGAAGGCGTTAGCTGCCGGGCCGGGTCTTGTTTGCTTTTGCGGACGGTTCGAAGGTCTCGACGAACGGGTGATCGAAGCCCGCCAGATGGAGGAGGTCTCCATCGGCGATTTCGTTCTCGCGGGCGGAGAGGTCGCAGCCCAGGCCATGATCGAAGCGTGTGTCCGCCTACTGCCGGGAGTTCTCGGCAATAGCGACAGCGCGACGGAAGAGAGTTTCGAGACCGGGCTGCTGGAGTATCCGCTCTACACCCGGCCAAGAGAGTGGGAAGGTCGGGACATCCCGGCCATTCTGAGTTCGGGCGACCACGGCGCGGTAGCGCGCTGGCGTCTCGAACGGAGCAAAGAGATTACCAAGGCACGCCGCCCCGATCTGTGGGATGCGTACCAAAAGCGGAAGAGTGAGACATGAACGTCATCGAAAAGATCGAAGCGGCCGAAAAAGAGCGCCTGCTGTCCTCCGGCAAGACCATCCCGGATTTCTCCGCCGGCGACACGCTGGTCGTGCAAGTCCGCATCACCGAGGGCACGCGCACACGTCTGCAGGCCTTTGAAGGCGTCTGCATCGCGCGTTCCGGTGCCGGCATCCACGAGAGCTTCACCGTTCGCAAGATCAGCTATGGTGAGGGCGTCGAGCGCGTCTTCCCTCTCTACTCGCCACTGGTCGAGGAAATCGAAGTCAAACGCCGCGGCAAGGTCCGTCGCGCCAAGCTCTACTACCTGCGCGACCGTCGCGGTAAGTCGGCCCGCATCGCCGAGCGCACCACAGGCCGCGGCATGAGCAAGGGCCGCGCGAAGAAGTAGGCATCGAGACAAGGTCCGGGAGGACCTTTTTAGCCCACTCCGTGCAGCAAAGCGAAACGGGCCACGCCAAGCGTGGCAGCGATGATCCACAGAAGACCGCCCACCCGGCGGTCTTTTTTTTGACAGGCCGATCAAGTCGGCCCGAGGCGAAAATTCTTTAGCGGTTCAGAACTTCCCCGAATCCTTCAAGCTCCGCCGCTCTCCCAACACCGCCGCACTCCCGGCCAGCCAGAACGGGTTCGTCGCCCGCTCCGCCCCCACTGTCGTCGGCACAGTCGCCTCGCCCCGCTCCCGCATGGCGGCGTAGCGCGCGACCGCGTCCTCCAGCGCGGGGAGCCCACCGTCCACGGCCTGCGCGAATTTTGCGTTACTCATCGTGTACTCATGCGCGCAGTAGAGCTTCGTCTCCTCCGGCAGGGCGAGCACCTTGCCGAAGCTCTCCCACATCTGCTGAGCCGTGCCCTCGAACAGTCGCCCGCAGCCCAGCGTGAAGATCGTGTCGCCGACAAAGCAGGCGCCCGCATTCGGCACGTGGAACACTACATGCTCCAGCGTATGTCCTGGTGTGGCGATGACATCGACGCGGTGCGTGCCGAGGGTGAAGCTGTCGCCACCTTCGACCACGACGTCAACGCCCGGCAGCGGCGGCTTGCGGCCGGGCGCACGGACCGTGCAGCCATAGCGCTCCTTCAGCAGCACATTTCCGCCGGTGTGGTCCGGATGCCAATGGGTGTTCCAGATTTCCGTGAGCTGCCAGCCCTTCGCATCACTCTGCGCGGCGATCTCGTCGCCGTCCGGCGTGTCGATGGCCGCCGTCTGCCCGCTGTCTGGATCGTGGATCAAAAATCCGTAATTGTCCGATAGACAGGGAAACATGTGGATCTGCAGCGTGCTCATGGGGTCAGACTACCCGACAAGCGCAACCCGGCAAGCCCGTTGCGCGTTCATCTCTCATGAAACAGCCACGCCTCCTCCCCGCTTCATCCCTCGCCCTGCTGCTGACGCTCATTTTCGGCTCTGCTCAGGCGCAGGTCACCGAATCGGACAGCACCTTCGATGTCGAGGCCGCGAACCCCGCCGTGGAGGCAGAGCTGACCGAAACGGAAGAGGAATTGCGGGAATTCTTCGAAGACGAGTCCGACTTCCGCCCTGCGGTCCGCTACACGCCGGACGCCGACGCCCGGACGGAGAAGATGCTGCTGGAACGCGCCGAGCAGGAGATGGGCGAATTTAACGACATCGAGGAAGACGATCTCGCCGAGCTGACATATGCTCGCCGCGGGACCGGCCAGCCGCGGCTGGAAAAGCCCGGACAGGTCGAGAAGGACGCGCCGATCCTCGACTGCCCGGCGGGCACGACGGCAGGCGTAGATGCCTGCGTGGCAGGGCCGGACTTCGCCTTCGACTAGGCAAAGGCTTTGCTTTCCTGACGCCTGAATGGCGCGTCCCTGATCACCTTACACCTGCCTCCCGCCGACTGGATCGGCGGGTCCATTGTACGATTGTTGCGGCG
>CALDUL010000066.1 GCA_937923575.1 uncultured Algimonas sp. | reverse complement strand
ATGACGCGCGCGGCATAGTCGCGGAACTCGGGTTGCAGGCAATCGCCAAAGGCCGCCGCCTTGCCCGCGATGACATGCATGAGCGGGCCGCCCTGCAGACCGGGGAAAATGGCGGAGTTGAACTTCTTGGCGAGCTTTGCGTCATTCGTCAGGATCATGCCGCCGCGCGGACCGCGTAGCGTCTTGTGGGTCGTCGTCGTCGCGACGTGAGCGTGCGGAAACGGCGATGGATGCGCCTTACCCGCCACCAAGCCAGCAAAATGCGCCATATCAACATGCAGGTAAGCGCCGACCTTATCCGCGATCTCGCGGAAGCGGGCGAAATCGATGACGCGAGAATAGGCTGAGCCGCCGCAGATGATCAGCTTGGGCTTCTGCTCCACCGCCAGACGCTCGACCTGATCGTAGTCGATCAAGTGGTTGTCCTCGCGCACGCCGTAGGTGACGGCGTCGAACCATTTACCCGACATGTTGGGCGGCGCGCCATGCGTCAGGTGACCCCCAGATGCGAGGTCCATGCCGAGGATCGTGTCGCCGGGCTGCAGGAGCGCCAGAAAGACGCCCTGATTGGCCTGGCTGCCGGAATTGGGCTGCACATTAGCGAAGCCGCAGCCGAAGAGCTCGGTCGCGCGGTCAATGGCCAGCTGCTCGGCCACGTCCACATATTGGCAGCCACCATAATAGCGGCGTCCGGGATAGCCTTCGGCATACTTATTGGTCAGCACCGAGCCCTGAGCTTCCATGACGGCCTGACTGACAATGTTCTCCGACGCGATCAGCTCGATCTCGTGCTGCTGGCGCTCCAGCTCGTCCTTCATGCAGGAAAACAATTCCGGGTCGCGATCGGCAAGCGACTGGTGGAAATAGTCGGACTGATATTGGGTCGGCAGGGACTCGGCAGACATGTTGGGCTCCGCGGGCTGTGGTCTGATGCGCCCATAATGCCCGCGCAGCCGGGCGGCAATAGAACGACAGCGCCCTATGCACCGCAGAAGACGCAGAGCGCGCATTTGTCTCGGTCAGACGTGAGCTAGCCGGTCGAAATACCGCGCTTCGCAGGGTTAAGCGGCTTGGACCCGGTCTAGCTCAAACTCATCCCACACCACGCTGAGCGCATTCATCAGCTCGTCCATCATGGCGTCGGTGTGGAACGGGCTTGGCGTGAAGCGGAGGCGTTCGGTCCCGCGCGGCACGGTCGGGAAGTTGATCGGCTGCGCGTAGATGCCGAACTCTTCGATCAGCCGGTCGCTGATAGCCTGGCACTTTACCGGATCACCGATCATTAGTGGGACGATATGCGTCTCGCCATCGATGAAGGGGTAGCCGGACGCGCGGAACCGGTCTTTGAGCGCGTTGGAGCGTTCCTGGTGCTGCTCGCGAAGTTCGGAGCTAATCTTCAGGATCTTGACCGAACGCAGAGCGCCCGCAGCCGTGGAAGGCGGGACAGAGGTGGTGAAGATAAAGCCGGACGCCAACGAGCGAATGGCATCGACGATGACCCGGTCTGCCGCGATGTAGCCACCGATCATGCCGTAGGCTTTGGCGAGCGTGCCTTGGATTATGTCGATGCGGTCCATCAAACCGCGTTGCTCGCAAATACCACCGCCTCTGGGCCCATACATGCCGACAGCGTGAACTTCGTCGATATAGGTCAGCGCATTGTAGCGGTCGGCCAGATCACAGAAGGCTTCGATCGGCGCAATGTCGGCGTCCATGGAATAGACGCTTTCAAACGCGATCAGCTTTGGCGCCTCGAGCGGTACGGCCTTCAGCTTTTCTTCCAGGCTCGCAAGGTCATTATGCGCGAAGATGTGTTTGTGCGTGCGCGCATTGCGGATGCCGCTGATCATGCTGGCGTGGTTCTTCTCATCGGAAAAAATATGAAGACCCGGCAGGATCTTGCTCATGGTCGATAGAGCGGCCTCATTGGCGACATAGCCGGATGTGAAGACGAGAGAAGCTTCCTTGTCGTGGAGATCGGCCAATTCGGCTTCGAGCTGCACGTGGTAGCGCGTCGTGCCGGAGATATTGCGCGTGCCGCCGGAGCCTGTGCCGGCCGCGTCGACTGCGGACTTGACCGCTTCGACGACGCATTCGTTCTGGCCCATGCCGAGATAATCGTTCGAACACCAGACAGTGATGTCCTGTTCGTCAAGACCGTCCTTGAACCAAGTCGCCTGCGGGAATGCTCCGCGTTTACGGCGAATATCGCGGAAGATGCGGTAACGCCCCTCTGAGCGGACCGAATCCACAGCGGACTCGAACTGGTCGCGAAATTTCAGTTGCGGAGTGTCGGTCGGTGCGGTCACAGCTTGTCCGATTGCGTTGGGGCTATGCGCTATATAGAGAAAGCAATCTCTAATATCCACCTAACTCCGTGCGGCAGTTTGGCGGGGGCTGCAGTTTACGCTGTTCTTCCAACGCACTGAAACGAAACGCTTTATGAGCCAATTCCCCCAGTTGCGAATGCGTCGCAAACGTATATCGACCTGGTCGCGAGCTCTGGTGCGAGAAACCAGCCTGTCGGCGAGCGACCTGGTCCTTACGACGATCATTACCGACTCGGCTGACAGCGAGGGTCCGGTTGAAAGCCTGCCGGGCGTATCGCGGCTTGGCCTGGATGCCCTGGTCGAGCAGGCGCGAGAGGCTGCCGCGCTCGGCATACCTGCCATCGCCCTCTTCCCGCACATCGACCCCAAACTCAAGGACGGCGACGCCACGGAGGCGCTCAATCCCGATGGCCTCGTGCCGGCCGCAATACGCCGCCTGAAGCAAGACGTGCCAGAAATCGGTGTCATCGTGGACGTCGCGCTCGACCCTTTCACAGATCACGGCCACGATGGTGTGATGTCGGGTGACGTGATCGAGAATGATCGAACCTTGGACATGCTGGCAAAGGGCGCGGTGATATTGGCGAATGCGGGCGCGGACATCGTCGCGCCGAGCGATATGATGGACGGACGTATCGGGGCCGTTCGTTATGCTCTTGACGATGCGGGCCACGATCAGACCATGATACTTTCCTATGCCGCCAAATACGCCTCTAGCTTCTACGGACCCTACCGCGACGCGATCGGCACATCGTCAGCGTTACGCGGCGACAAGCGAACATATCAGATGGATCCGGCCAATTCGGACGAGGCTCTGCACGAAGTTGCATTGGATCTCGCCGAAGGCGCGGATATGGTCATGGTCAAGCCCGGCCTGCCCTATCTCGATATTTGCGCGCGCGTGAAGGCGGAGTTTTCCGTGCCGACCTTCGCGTTTCAGGTCAGCGGCGAATACGCCATGATGCAGGCGGCGAGCGCACACGGATGGGTCGATGGAGACCGTATGCTGGTAGAGACGCTGACGGCATTCCGTCGCGCGGGTTGTGACGCGGTGCTGAGCTACGGCGCCATTCGCGCGGCCAAACTCCTACAGACTTAAAGAGAGATCGGGGCCGGTTTGTAGTCGGATGGCTTAACGCCGTACCAGCCCTTGAACGCGCGGGTGAACGCGCTCTGGTCGTTATAGCCGAGAAGATGCGCAATATCGGTCAGCGACCGTCCGTCGCGCATGTAGGTGTCGCAGAGCTGCTTACGCACGGACTCCAAAATGGACCGGTAGTTCAGCTTTTCCTCCGACAAGCTCCGGCGTAGGGTTCGCTCTGCGAGGCCCATATCGCGCGAGATGCGTCCGAAGCTGACATTCTGATCCTGCAGGCCGTTGAGAATGTGTCCGGCGACGCGCTCGCGAAGACCCGATTTCTGCTGCGCGCGAGACATGATGATGTCGAGGCGTTGGCGCACCTGCGCAAGTTTCTCCGGATTGCTCATGGGAAGCGGCTGATCGACCGTAGCGTCGTTAAATTTCAGCGCATTGCGTGGCTGCGAGAAGCGAATCTTCGGGCCGAACACCGTTTCGTAGCCCGAGAAGGAGTCTGGCACTTCATGCCGGAAATCCACCCGTTCGACGCCACGCTCATAGCCCCAGGACAGCCAGTTGGTCGTCGTCGCATAGCCGGCCATGACCAATTCAGTAATGTGGCGATGGGCTTGGTCGTCAGCGTGTGTCGGCGCCCAGACTATGAAGGCTCCGTCCTCGCCGCGCTCAAATGTTTGGACGCCCATCGTTTCCGCCAAAGGCTGATACATGGCGTTGATCTGCGCGGCCTCTGCCAGAGTGCCGCAAAGCGCGAGAATGGATCCTGTTTCGGTGAATGTATGGACGCGAAAGCGATAGCCGACCTGCAAACCGATGTTGGGCGTGTCCAAGACCCCTGCGGCCATATCGAAAATATTGGTCAGTGATTGCAGGGGAATCCGACTTTTTGGGTTGTAAAGCTCGAACATATCGAGCCGTCCGGCCTCGACCGATTGCTCACGCGAAAGCCCCATGGCCTCCAAAATACGGAGCAGACTCAGCAGGTAAGTCGATGATATGTAACCTTTGTCCAAATCGCCCTTTCCGTAAGCATTATGCCACTCGAGCGTTCTTATGACAAGCAATGCTCAGTCGTTCGCGTCTAGCGCCTTAATGATCGCAGACGTGTCAAGCCTGCCGTCGCCGCTATTTTGCAGCATTTCATAGTGGTCGTCGGCCCGGCGCGCTGTTGGCAATGACACACCCATCTTCAAAGCGGCATCAAGCGCAATCCCGAGGTCCTTTCGCATCCAATCAAGCGCAAAACCGAAGTCGAAGCGTCGCTCCGCCATGCTCAACATTCGGTTATCCATTTGCCAACTCTGCGCAGCACCGCCACCGATGGCCTGTAGTAGGGTCTCCGCATCAAGCTCCGCGGCCTCCGCAAATCGCAGTCCTTCCGCGAGCCCCAAAAGAGTACCCGCAATACAGATCTGATTGACGCATTTGGCAGTCTGACCCGCACCGACGCGCCCCAGACGCGTGATCGTCGCGCCATAGCTTCGCATGATCGGCTCAGCAGCCTCGAAGATATCTGGTTCACCGCCGCACATGATGGACAGCGTGCCAGCCTCCGCGCCGGACTGGCCGCCGGAAATTGGTGCGTCGATGAAATTGACGCCGAATCTGGCAAGCTCGTCTGCCGCCGTTCGGGCGCAGTCTGGCGACGCGGTCGTATGATCGATAACGGTCATGCCAGAGCGCAGCGCGCCCTTGATCGCCTCGATGACAGCCAAGACGTCCTTGTCTTCACCGACGCATAGCATGACATAGTCCGCGCCCGCCACGGCCTGTTCGGGAGTCTCTGCCGCGCCGCCTCCGAATTTCGCCTGCCAGCTTCGCGCGCGCGCTGCCGTTCGGTTCCAGACGCGCACTTCGTGACCGTTCGCGAGTAAGTGGCCCGCCATGGGAAAGCCCATCACGCCAAGTCCGAGAAATGCACATTTCATCATCGCCGTTACCGCCTGACTGGAGGGTTGTTTCGCTTTTCGCTTGAGTTCGCGCGCGCTGCACGGTCTTACCAAGGCCTTAAGGCGACGCAAGGTGCGCCGCGAAGGGAGGCATTGCGGCATGTGGGTTCTGCCCGAGATCTGGCAGATGTGGACCGTATTCGCCATCGTCGGCGTGGGCGTCGTTCTCTACGTGACGGAGCGTTACTCCATCGAAGCCATTAGCGTCGGGCTAATCCTGTCCCTGATGCTGTTCGGCAATCTCTTTACCGGCAGCGACGCGGGGCTTGGCTCCACTGATATGCTTTCAGGCTTTGCGGCCCCTGCCCTCATCACAATCATGGCGCTCCTAGTCGTGGGTCAAGGTCTATTCCAAACAGGCGCGTTGGAACGGCTGATTGTCGCGACGAACCAGGCGCTCGACAAGCGACCACGGCGCACTCTGGGCGCGGTCTTTCTCTGTGCCTTTGGCGTGTCCATGTTCATGAACAATACGCCGGTCGTCGTCATGTTCATCCCGGTGCTGACCGCCATGGCGACGAGGCTGTCGTCAAGCGCGTCACGGTTTATGATGCCGTTGTCCTTCATCTGCATATTGGCAGGGATGACGACGCTGATCGGTAGTTCGACCAATCTGCTGGTCAATGATGTGCTGACCCGCACGACCGGCATGTCGCTCTCCTTTTTCACTCAGTTCGGACCCGGCATCACCCTCGCGCTGATCGGCGCAGCCTTCATCATTCTTGCCAGCCCAGTCCTGCTGCCGGAACGCGAAGATGCGAACCAGACGACCGCGACAGGTCATCAGTTCATCGCGCAGATCGAAGTCACGCCCGGACATCCGCTACATGGTGTAGAACCCGTCGCCGGGCTGTTCACGAAGCTGCGCGACGTCACCGTGCGCATGGTGCAACGCGGAGATTCGCAGCTGCTCCCTCCCTTCGAGGAGCCATTGCGCGACGGCGACGTGTTGATTGTGGCCGCGACCCGACAACAATTATCCGGGTTGTTAAAGACACGGCCGGAATATCTGCGCGGCATGCTCGACATCGGCGGTTTCGAGGCGGGCGGTGAAGCGGACGATACGCTCATGCTCAGCGAGGCCGTCATTGCTCCGGCATCCCGCATGATAGGCCGGAGCCTTGAACAGATTGGCTTCCTGCGCCTAACGAGCAACCTCGTGCTCGGCATTCAGCGGCGCTCACGCATGATCCGCACACGCATGCTCGATATCCGTCTGGAGGCGGGCGACGTGCTGCTGCTGTTTGGCTATGAGGACACCATCGCGAGTCTGCGCCAGAACCGGGATCTGATCCTGCTCGACTGGGCCACGGCCGAGCTGCCCGATATTCGTAAAGCCGCCATTGCCCGGATTATCTTCATCGTCACCATCGCACTCGCGGCGCTATCTCTGCTCCCGATCGAGATCGCAGCGCTCGGTGGGGCGCTCGCGATGATCGCGACGGGCTGCCTGAATATCCGACAAGCCGTGCGCGCGCTCGACATGCGCATTTTCCTGCTGATCGGCGCAGCCTTCGCCATGGGATTGTCGCTGGAGCGCACGGGCGGCGCGAGCTTCATTGGCACGAACGTGGTCGCTGTATTCGAGCCCTTCGGCACGCAGATCCTTGTTGCTGCCGTCTTCGGTGTGGTCGCCTTCTTTACCAACATCATCAGCAATTCGGCGGCCGCCCTACTCTTCGCGCCTATCGCGCTCAGCATTTCGGAGAAGGCCGACATCGACCCCATGATAATGGTGCTGACGATCATCTTCGCCGCGAATTGCAGCTTTGCTACGCCGATTGCCTACCAGACGAACCTGTTGGTGATGGGCCCAGGCCACTACCGCTTTGCGGATTTCGCCCGCTTCGGCGTGCCGCTAATACTGGTATTGTGGGTGAGTTACGTCTTGCTCCTGCCGGTTTTCTTTGGTCTTTAAGTCCCGGCAGTAGGGAGACCGCGAAGACAGTATGAGCCATCCGTTCGATCCGAACTCTCTTCAGTTTTTCCTGACCATCCCCTCGCCCTGCCCCTATCTACCGGGCCGGATGGAGCGGAAGATCTTCACACAGCTCGACCCGCTGGATGGGCCGCATCTGAACAATTACCTGACCCACGCCGGTTTCCGCCGGAGTCAGAACGTCATCTACCGCCCAGCCTGCGAGAGCTGCCGCGAGTGTCGATCGCTCCGAGTCGATGCGCAGGCCTTTCGTCCGTCCAAGTCATTCCGCCGCACGATCCGTCGCAACTCCGATCTGAATGTGCGTATAGCGCCCGCCATGGCGACGCGGGAGCAATTTGATTTGCTCGCGCGCTATCTGTCTCACCGTCACCCCGGCGGCGGCATGACCGATATGGACTTCTCCCGCTACGAGATGATGGTCGAGGAATGCGCGTCGGAAACCGAGATTGTGGAATATCGCGACGGCTCGGAGCTGATCGCCTGCATGCTCGTCGACCGGCTCGATGAGGGGCTATCGCTCGTCTATTCATTCTATGCGCCGGAAGCCGAGCATCGATCCATGGGCAATTTCATGATCATCGATCAGATCGAGCGCTGTGCGAGCGAGGATCTCGCGTATCTCTATCTAGGCTATTGGGTACCGGGCAGTCCGAAGATGCATTACAAGGCCCGGTTCCAGCCAAGCCAGGTCTTGGGCCATCGCGGCTGGATGGCGCTCTCGCCCATGCCGCTGAGCGTCGGCACGATCATCGAAAAATGAGCGTCAGACGCCGCGACATCCTCCTCGGCGCGGGCGCGCTCGCGGCTGGCGCTGGCGTACTCGGCGCAGCCACCTCCAAGCCCGAAGAGATCGCCGCGCCGCGAGAGCCCGGCGTTGCGTCGCCAAGCATCAACCGCGGGATCAAGCAATTCCGTATGGCGACCAGCTGGCCGAAGGATTTTCCCGGACTTGGTATTATGCCAGTCCGCTTCGCAGACGCCGTAAGAGAAATGAGCGATGGGCTGCTGGACGTGAAAGTCTACGCCGCTGGAGAGCTCGTGGGCGCTTTGGAATGCTTCAATGCGACCAGTACGGGCGCGGCGGATATGTACCACGCGGCAGAGTATTACTGGCAAGGCGTGTCGCCGGGGTTCAACTTCTTTACCGCCGTGCCGATGGGCATGACCGCCGTGGAAATCATGGGCTGGATCGACTGGGGCGGCGGTCAGGAAATGTGGCAGGAACTGTCCGCGCGCTCCAACATCATTGCATTCCAAGCTGGCAACACGGGCCACCAGACGGGCGGCTGGTTCAA
>CALDUL010000065.1 GCA_937923575.1 uncultured Algimonas sp. | reverse complement strand
GGCGGCTTCGTACCGGCCCAAGGCTGGGTGAACAGCGAAGGATGAGTCGAACGCCTTGAGCGACGCCCAGAGTTGTTCGTCGGCTTCGGCCAAGCCGTCCCGCCGCGCACGGGCCACTTCGCGCGATCCCGTGCCTAAGGCCATCTTGATTAGAGTGCGACTGTCCACATCGCGGTAGCGATTTGGCACGCGCCGGACGTAGTAATAACGGCCCTTGCGCAGTTTCAGATATTGATCAAGGTGTTTCATCTCAGACATGATTGTAGCTCTTTTAGTGTCCCAACGTGTGGTCCAAAATAAAAGCTGATCTGAGGGCGGATGAGGTTGGATGAGGATTACTGTAGTGTTTTCAAACACCTACAGACCACACAACCTAAAGTATTGGTGCCCAGAAGAGGACTCGAACCTCCACGTCCATACGGACACCAGCACCTGAAGCTGGCGCGTCTACCAATTCCGCCATCTGGGCACGGGGTAGGCGGCGCGCAATAGTGGGGTGGGATGGGGGCGTCAACGGGTTTATGCGTCGAGGGCGGGGTGTCTTGCAGTCGGGCGGCGGGACGGTAAGGCTGCTCCCATGACCGATCCGAAGCCGACGCCGATCTCTTCCGCTGCTGCCAAGGCATCGGCGGCGCAGTTCCTGGACGAACCGGCGATGGCGATGATCGGGATCTTGGGCGGCATGAGCGCGGCCTCGACGTTGCAATATTACGAGCTGCTCTGCGAGCTGACGACGAAGCGGCTGGGCGGGCTGCACGGGCCGCGGCTGCTGATCCGCTCCTGCGATTTCGCGCAGATCGCGCGGCTGCAGAACGAGGGCGCCTGGGCGGCGCTGGGCGAACGGTTGGCGGAGCGGGCCGAGGATCTCGAGGACGGTGGGGCGGAGGTCCTGTTGCTGGCGACCAACACCATGCACAAGGTCGCGCCGCGCATGATGCGGGATGTGAACATTCCGCTGATCCATATTGCGGATGCGGCCGCCGATGCGATCCTGGCGGGCGGCTTTGGTCATCCCGGACTGATCGGCACGCAGTTCACCATGGAGGACAATTTCTATTTGGACCGTCTGCGCGCGAGAGGGCTGCAGCCGATCGTGCCGAATGAGGCGGACCGAGAGATCGTCCACACGGTGATCTATGAGGAGCTGGTGCAGCACAGGACGCTGCCCGAGAGCCGGAGCGCGTTCGAACGCATCGTGGGCGCGCTGAAACGCGCGGGCGCGGATTGCGTGATCCTGGGCTGTACGGAAGTCGGGCTGTTGCTGAGCCCCGACAATAGCGTGCTGCCCGTGTTCGACACGACGCGGCTGCATTGCGAGGCGGCGATCGAGGCGGCGCTAAAGTTGGGCTAGGATTTCTTCGACCCACTCAGGCACGAGCTGACCTGCCGGACCATGGCGCGCATCGGAAAATTGTGATGTGCCGAGGGACGGCTCCATATTGAGCTCCAGCCTCGGAATACCGCGTGCCTTGGCGGCGCTCACGAAACCGGCGGCCGGATAGACGGCGCCGGAGGTTCCGATGGAGACGAAGCGGTCGGCGTGCATCAGTTCGGCCTCGATGCGCTCCATCGCGTAGGGCATTTCTCCGAACCAGACGATGTCGGGGCGCGGGCCGCCGGGCGTGCGGCAGGCGGGGCAGGGCGTGGTGGGTGACAGACTCTGTAGGGCGGCGAAGCGGTGGTCGCAGGCGGTGCAGAAGGCCCGCGTCAGCTCGCCGTGCATATGGATGGTGCGCGTCTCGCCCGCGCGCTCGCACAGATCGTCGACATTCTGCGTGACGTGAACGAGTGCGCCTCCGGCGGCGTCCAGCCCCGCTTCGAGCCGAGCCAGCGCATGGTGGGCGGCATTGGGCTGCACCGTGTGCAGCTGATTGCGGCGCGCGTTGTAGAAGCGGTGGACCAGCTGGGGGTCGCGGGCAAAGGCCTCCGGGGTGGCGACATCCTCGACGCGGTGCGTCTCCCACAGACCGTCATTGTCGCGGAAGGTCTTGACGCCGGACTCGGCGGATAGCCCTGCGCCGGAGAGCACGAAGATGCGGGGCGCGTTATTGGTTTCCGGCATCAGCCTTCGCGTGGCAGGCGCAGCTCGAAAGTGGTGCCGCTGCCAAGTGGGCTGTCGCAGACCAGCGTACCGCCGAGCTGCGAGACATAGAGGGTGACGATGCGCGAGCCGAGGCCCGTGCCGTCGCTGACGCCCGACAGATCGCAGCCGCCGCGGCCATTATCCGCAACGCGCAGCACCATGTCCTCGCCGTCGAGCCCGGCGGTAATGGCAACCGAACCGTCCGCCCGGTTCTCCTCGAATGCGTGTTTCACGGCATTGGTCAGCAGTTCCGACATGATCATGCCCAGCGCGACGGCGCGGTCACTATCCACCGTGATGGGTTCGATCTCGGTCGTGACGCTCACGCCGCGCTCGGTCAGCGCGTCGCTGACGTCCGCGGCGATGGCGGGCAGGTAGAGTGACAGGTCGACCGTGCGAATGTTCTCGCCCACTTGCAGGCTCTCATGAACCCGCGCCACGGTGTTGACGCGGGCCGCTGCGGATGTGAGCCGCGTCTTCGCTTCCAGCGCGACCGCCTTGCGCGCCTGCATGCGCAGGATCCCCGCGATCATGGCGAGCGAATTTTTCACCCGGTGGTCGATCTCGCGCATCAGCACATCGGTGCGTTCCAGCTGCGCGGTCAGGTCGGCATTGAGGTCTGCAAGCTGCTGGTCATAGCGGCGCAATTTGTTCTCCCGCTCGATGATCGGCGTGATGTCGCGCGAGACCGAGAGCACGCGCGCGACCGAGCCATCCGGCGCGAGCACGGGTGAGACGGAGATATCCCACCAGCGCGGTGTGCCCTTGGCGGTCGGGCAGAAAGCCTCGATGCGGGAGGTTTCGCCGTTCAACGCGGCCGTGACCGATGCGGCGATCTCGTCCTGGGTCACCTCAGGCCAGAGCACTTTCCACTCCGCGCCGGCGACCACGGTAAAGTCGTCGATCTCCATGGCGCATTGCCCCTTGGGGTTCATGTAGGACAGCGTCCCGTCCAGCTCGATCAGCTTGACGCAATCGGGCGAGCTATCGAGCAGCGCCATGACGAAGACGTCCGACGTATCCGCCAATTGCCGAACCACGGATGGATCGGCCGCGCAGGTCAGGCCGGACGGATCGAGCGTCGGGAGTGAAATCGGTGTCGCGCGGGGCGGGGTCATGGACGGTTCGGTCTTCCTTCGCGGATCTAGCGGGGGCGCGGATGCGCTTGGACGAAGTTACGCCGTTTCAATGACTTAGCGCAAGGGCTAATGACCCGCGGCAATTGCGCCTCATTGACTGGTTGGAGTCCGACGTGGCTGATGGCTAGAGGTACCGCTCAGGGGAGGGGTTTTTGCGTTTTGGTTCGCAAGGCGTAAGACGTAGACAGCTGGTGTGTCACAGGCGCGCGGCGGCGATGAATTTGTGTTGACTATGGGCCGTAACGGGCCATATCGATAAACAATAAGTTCGGTCGGTCGTGCCACATTGTCTGCCGGACGCAAAGAAGGGAAACGACTATGTCCAAAACATTCAAGCAACGCCTTGCCAACGGGGCAACCGCGCTCATCGCCGGTGCTGCCATGCTCGGCAGCGCGACTATGGCCAATGCCAAACCGATCAAGATCGAGAGCGAGAACATCGTTTTCTACGGTGATGTCAAACCGTCGCTGGCGGGTGAGATGATCGAGAAGTGGGAAGTTTACCGCCGCATGGTGCTCGCGCTGTCCGGTATCGACAACCCGCAGCCCGATCGCGAAAAGCTGACTGTTTTCGGCTTTTACGATACACAGGAACTGCAGGACTTCACGGGCAATCCCGGGATTGCAGGTGTCTACACCCGCGGCGCGGAAGGCCCGATCTTCCTGACCTCCGTCAATAAGAAGTACACGGACAATGGTTTTTCCGAACAGGTCGGTCTGCACGAATACACCCACCACTTCCTGAACGCGCTGGTCACGGACGGTTTCCCGCGCTGGTATGACGAAGGCTTCGCCAACTACCTCTCCACCATGGAGATCGACGACGAGATCATCCGCATCGGCGTTCCCAGCGCCGCTCACCTGCGCGCGATCGAGCGCGGCGGCGCGGAATGGATCAGCCCGCAGACCGTACTGGGCGCGATCGACCGATATCCAACAATGGGCATCAAGGAGCGCATGAAAGGCGGCACGACATCGTTCTACGCGCAGAGCTGGCTCTATGTGCACTACCTGCGCAACACGCCGAAATACAAAGGCACGCTGGGCAAATACATTCGTCTGCTGAACGACCCGACCGTCAAACCATTGGACGCTTTCGAGCAAGCCCACGGCGTCACTCCGGACGAATTTCACGCGGAAGCAACGGCGTATTACAAGGCCAACAAATTCGCCATCGACCAATATGAGCCGGGTGAAACCTTCATGAAAGTGGACATCAAGGCGCGCGCCATGACGGAGGAAGAGCTGGCCAATGAGCGTATCATCGCCAATCTGTCCTTCCTGAACGACAGCAGCGCCAAAGTGCTGAAGAGCAACGTCAAGAGCGCTTCCAAGGTCGATCCCGACTCGCCGCGCGTGGCGGCCGCCTACGTCGCGCTGGACGGGCTCAACGAGCAATATGATACGGCGATCAGGCGCGCCGACGCAGCCCTGTCCAAAAGCCCGAACGACATCATGCTGCTCCGCTCTGCCGGGCAGGCCCGTCTCGGCGCGACCATGGGTCCGGTCTGGGACAAGGCGAAGCGCTATGAGCGTGTCGAGTTCAAGCCCGATGCCACCACTCTGGAAGGCGTGAGGCTGCTGGAGCGCGTGCTGGCCAAGGACGAGTTCGATTATCTCAGCATCATCTCGCTGACCAATCTCTACGGTAAGTCCGATATGAAGCCGTCGCGCGCCGTCGTGAAATCGGCCTTCATCCTCGAGGACCGCTATATGGACAGCGTCAATAGCGAATGGGGCATGGACTTGGCCAACATCTACGCCAAGGCGGGCGATTGGGAAGGCGCGTGCCGGATGTCCGACGTCGTGCGCGGTCTCAACGCGGGCCGCAAGAAGCGCGAGACCGGCAATTCGCCCGCGCGGCTGGCGCATTTCGATGCCCAATATGGCGATGAATGCCGGAGCGGCACGACAGGCAATTAGGCCGAGCCGTCATCCTCGAACAGCGCCGCGTCCGGTCTCCCGGGCGCGGCGTTTTCGTTTTCAGTGCTGGCTGACCGACAGGCGGCCATAGGCCGTCGAAGTTGGAACCTCCCGCCCGCCGCCCTGCGCTGTGCGTGTTTGCGCGATGGACATCGGCGGCTGCGCGCGTTACCCCGCGCCGGCAGGTTTTAAGGACCGATTTTGGTCCGCCCATCAGTCGCGAGCTCGCACACATGCATAACGGTCTGGTCACAGTCTTTGGCGGTTCCGGCTTTGTCGGACGCCACGTCGTGCGCGCGCTCGCCGAAGCTGGCTGGCGCATTCGCGTGCCCATGCGCCGCCCGCATCTGGGCCACGAATTGCGCGTCATCGGCACCGTCGGCCAGGTCCAGCTCATGCAGGCGAACCTGCGCTTTCCGGACAGCATCGACCGCGCGCTGGACGGCGCGGACGCCTGCGTCAATCTCGTCGCCCTGCTGCATGAGAGCGGCAATCAGACGTTCGAGGCGCTCCATGTCGAAGGCGCCGAGTCCATTGCGCAGGCCTGTGCCGACCGCGGGATCACCAATTTCGCTCACATCTCCGCCATTGGCGCGGACGTGGAATCCAAATCCGACTACGCCCGCACCAAGGCGATCGGCGAGCAGCGCATCACCGCCCATGTCCCCACTGCCGATATTCTGCGCCCATCGATCATCTTCGGAGAGGGCGACGGCTTCTTCACCCGCTTCGCTTCCATGGCCAGCCTCGCGCCCGCTCTGCCGCTGATCGGCGGCGGCAAGACCCGCTTTCAGCCGGCCTATGTTGGCGATGTGGCCGACGCGGTCGCCAAAGTCATCCAGTCCGGCACGACGGGCAAGACCTATGAGCTGGGCGGTCCGCGCGATTATACCTTCGCCGAGCTGATGCGCTTCACTCTGGAGGCGATCGACAAGCGCCGCCTGCTGCTGCCCGTGCCATGGTTCGCCGCCGCGCCTATGGGCTTGGCCGGAGAGCTGTCGGGCAAGCTTCCCTTCGTCGAGCCCTTCCTGACGCGTGACCAGGTCGAAAATCTGAAAGTTGACAATGTCCCGTCCGGCGATCACCCCGGCTTTGCGGAACTCGGCATCGTGCCTTCGACGATCGAGGCCATCGTGCCCGACTATCTGGAGCGCTTCCGCAAATACGGCCAGTTCCACAATGAGCGTTCACCCGCCGCCTACCGCTCCTATTAACCGAGCACCCTTCCAAAAAGAGAGACACGACCATGACTGTCAGCACCTCCCGCATTCTTCTCGCCAGCGCCGCTGCGCTGCTTCTCGCCGCCTGCGGCAATGTCGATAGCGACGTCGTCGAAGCGACCGACACGGTCATGTCCGATGCGGCCGCCGACGTCGAAAACGCCGCTCAGGCGGCTGCCGACAAAGTTAAATCCGCTGCGGATTCATATGGCTCCGGAGACGGCATGGAGATGAGCTACGGCTCCGGCGCGATGTATGACGGTGCCTCGCTGACCAAGGTCCTTGCCATGCAGGACGAGGCCGCCAAGGCGCGGTTCGACGCACGCAACCCGGCCGAGACGCTGGAATTTTTCGGCATCGCACCCGGCATGGCCGTCGGTGACGCGCTGCCCGGTGGCGGCTGGTATTCAAAGATCCTGCTGCCCTATCTCGGGTCTGACGGCCGCATGGTCGGCGTGAACTATTCCGATGGCCTGTGGGACAATTTCGGCTGGCCCGAAGAACGCGTCGCCGCGCGCAAGGCTTTCCCGGAAACCTGGCCCGCACAGGCGCGCGAGTGGACCGACACCGATATCCCGATCGAGGCCTATACCTTTGAGACCCTGCCGCAGGACGGCTCGCTCGACGCCTTCCTCTTCATCCGCGCGCTTCACAATCTGGCCCGGTTCGAGGGCAATGGCGGCTTCATGACCGAAGCGGCCAAGAATGCTTACGGCGCGTTGAAGCCCGGCGGCGTCGTCGGCGTGGTGCAGCACGAAGCGCCCGCTGATGCGACCGACGAGTTCTCTACAGGCTCGGCCGGCTATCTGCGCCGCGCGGATGTCGTGGCCGCGTTCGAGGCGGCTGGGTTCAAACTCGAAGCCAGCTCCGATATCAACGCCAATCCGATGGACGTGCCGTCCGGTGACGACATCGTCTGGCGTCTGCCCCCGTCGCTCGCGACCTCCCGCGAGGACGCGGCGCTGAAGGCGAAGATGGAAGCCATCGGCGAGAGCAACCGCATGACGCTGCGTTTCCGCAAGCCCGCCTAGGGCGCGCGCCACATTCTCTAGCCATTCAGCCCCGGCGCTCTCGCGTCGGGGTTTTCTTTTGCGGATTGGCTGCTATCGCGGCCCATGAGGCCAGACAGCCAGTCAGCAGCGGGAAAGACCGACGCCTTCGCCGCCTTCCGCCACAGCGCCTATGCGCGCTATTTCCTGGCGCGGTTTCTGTCGTCCACCGCCGTGCAGATTCTCTCCACGGCCATCGGCTGGCAGATTTATGACGAGACGGGCAATGCGCTCTATCTCGGCCTGATCGGGCTGGTGCAGTTCCTGCCCGCCGTACTGCTTGTCATCCCGGCGGGCCTGGCGAGCGACCGGATCGGGCGGCGCTTTATCATGGGTAGCGCGATCGTGCTCGAAGCGTTGGTCGCGGCCACAATCCTCTTCATGGCCGTGTCCGGTCGGTTCGCGCCCGAAGCCGTGCTGGGCGTGCTGATCGTCTTCGGAGTTGGCCGGGCCTTCTACACGCCGGCCGCGTCGAGCCTCGCTGTGAACCTGGTTCCGCGCGAAGACTTCCCCAATGCCGTTGGTTGGAACACCGGCTCCTGGCAGCTCGCCCATATCGCGGGGCCAGCGGCGGGTGGTCTGCTCTACGGCATCTCCGCGAGCACGGCTTACGGCTCCGCCTTGGTCCTGCTGGCCTTCGCCTGCATCCTCATCTTCTCTATCCCGAAACCGCCGCAACGGATCAGTTCGGAGCCGACGTCGCTGGCAACGTTGGTGGGCGGTTTCTCCTATGTGTTCCGAAACAAGGTCGTGCTGGGCGCAATCTCGCTCGATCTCTTCGCCGTGTTGCTCGGCGGCGCGGTCGCGCTGCTGCCGATCTACGCCAAGGACATCCTCGTGCTCGGCCCCCAAGGCCTCGGCATGCTGCGCGCTGCGCCCGGTATTGGCGCGGTGATCATGCTGGGCCTGCTGGTGCGCTTTCCCGTGCGCGACCATGCCGGGATCGTGCTCTTCGTGACCGTCGCGCTATTCGGACTGATGACGGCAGTCTTCGGCCTCTCCACCCTGCCGTGGTTGTCGATCGCGGCCCTGATGTTCATCGGCGCCTTCGACATGATCAGCGTCTACATCAGGGAAATCATCCTGCAGCTCTGGACGCCGGATGAGGTGCGGGGGCGGGTCAATGCGGTCAACGGCATTTTCCTCGGCGCCTCCAATGAGCTCGGCGAGTTTCGCGCGGGCACGATGGCGGCGGTGTTCGGTGCGGTCTTCACCGTCAGCGCGGGTGGCATCGCGGCCGTGGGCGTGGCGGGCGTGATCGCGCTCGCCTTTCCGCAGCTCCGCCGCATCCGAAAGCTCGACGAGTCGCCGGACGTCTGATCGTCCCTCCGCAATCTTTCCCGAAAATGACAGCGTTCGAACGGTGCACGCGGCTTCGTTCATTTCCAATACATCGGCGATTTGGAATGGGCCGGCAGCGCAACACACCGCAACAAGGCCCTGATACCATGTACCGATCTTTTTCCGCAGCTCGCCCGCTTCTCGCCGCGAGCCTCCTCGTCCTCGCCATACCAGCCTTCGCGGCGGCCCAGGACACCGACCCAAAATGGACTGGCGAAGCCTCGCTGACCGGTTCCAAGACCACAGGCAACACCGAGACCACGGATGTCGGCCTCGGGCTCGCCCTGCAGCGCGACGGCCGCGTGTGGCGCCACAAGTTCAAGGCCAGCGCCGACTATGGCCGCAACAGTGGCATCACCAACCGCCAGCGCTTCGTGCTCGGATACCAGATCGACCGCGACATCACCGACCGGCTCTACGCCTACGCCAATGCCGACTATTTCAGCGATGATTTCGGCGCTTTCAAGGACGGCTATTTCATCGGTACGGGCCTCGGCTATGAAGCGATCCTGCCCGAGCCGATCGCCTGGAACCTCGAAGCGGGCCTCGGCTACCGCTCGCAGACCAGCCAGGACCCGCTCTCTGTCACGGAAAACGAGCTCGCCGCACGCGGCGCGTCCAATTTCGACTGGGTGCTCAATGATAATGTGTCGTTCTACAACAATTCCGAAGTGCTCAGCTCAAGCTCGGATACCTATCTGTGGAACGAAACAGGCCTGACCGCACAGCTCGTTGGCAATCTCGCCGCGCGGGCGTCTTTCCGCATCGATCACCACACCGACGTGCCGCTGGGCCGGGAGAAGACGGACACGATCAGCCGGGTCGGAATTGTCTACACGATGAACTAAGGGGGACTTAGCCCCCGACGAGTGGCGTGAGCTTCAGGAAGGTCACTTCCGTCTCCGGCCGGACGGCGACACGCTGTTCCAAGTCTTCGGCTTGCACGTCATCGATCAGCATGATGAAGGCGTTGGACGCAAAGCCGTCCAGCGCCGCCTTCACCTGCGCACCCGCATTGACGGCGCGTGCCCTGGACCTCCATGAAGTTGTCCTTGATTTCCACCCGGTCCGCGATCTTCAGACGTGGCAGCAGCGAGGCCAGCAGGGTCTTGCGGGTCTTGGCCAGTTCGGACAGATCGCCAAAGGCGTAGGAATGCCAGTAATCCCGAGCGGGTGCCGTCCGCGCCGCGCCTGCATCCAGCCACGGTTTGCACCGTAGTAATGGCCCTGCCCGTTCCTCACAACCTCCCCAAAGCGGCTCTCATTCTGGCGTGTGTCCCGGCGCGCTGCAACCATCTCCTGACGTGCATTTTCCCCGCGCATTCTCTATATGTTTCGTAGCCGAACCAACCGATTCGAGACCCCTATGGCCGAGCCCGTACCGCAAGTCCCCGAGAACCCGTCTTCGCCAGAATATGGCGCGGATTCAATCAAGGTGCTCAAGGGGCTCGACGCGGTGCGAAAGCGCCCGGGCATGTATATCGGCGACACGGATGACGGCTCTGGCCTGCACCACATGGTCTATGAAGTCGTGGACAATTCCATCGACGAGAGCCTGGCTGGGCATGCCGACAAGGTCGAGGTGACGCTCCATGCCGACGGGTCGTGTTCCGTGCGCGACAATGGCCGCGGCATCCCCGTCGCCATGCACGAGGAAGAGGGCGTCTCGGCCGCCGAGGTCATCATGACCCAGCTTCATGCGGGCGGGAAATTCGACCAGAATAGCTACAAGGTGTCCGGCGGTCTGCACGGCGTGGGCGTGTCGGTCGTCAATGCGCTCTCAGTCTTTCTGAAGCTGACCATATGGCGCAATGGCAAGCGCCACGAGATGGAGTTCAAGCACGGCGACGCCGTCAAGTCGCTCGAGATTGTGGGCGACGCGCCGACGGAAACCCGCCGCGACGGCACGACCAAAGTGCTGACCGGAACCGAAGTGCGCTTCATGCCGTCTGACGAGACCTTCACCATGGTCGAGTTCGACCGCGACACGCTGGAGCGCAGGCTGCGCGAGCTGGCCTTTCTGAACTCGGGCGTGAACATCACTCTGACCGATGAGCGGCCGGAAGAACCCGTCGTCACCACGCTCTTCTATGAGGGCGGGATCGAGGCCTTCGTGCGCCATCTCGACAAGGCCAAGCAGCCCGTGCTGGATGCGCCGATCGTGGTGGAGCGCGAGCAGGACGGCATCACGGTCGAAGCCGCCATGTGGTGGAACGACAGCTATCACGAGAATGTCCGCTGCTTCACCAACAACATCCCGCAGCGCGACGGCGGCACGCACCTCGCGGGCTTTCGCGGCGCGCTGACGCGGACCATCAATAAATATGCGGCCGCGTCGGGCATCGCCAAGAAGGAGAAGGTCAACATCTCTGGCGACGACGCGCGCGAGGGGCTGACTTGCGTGTTGTCCGTCAAAGTCCCGGATCCGAAGTTCTCCAGCCAGACCAAGGACAAGCTGGTGTCCTCCGAAGTGCGCCCCGTGGTGGAGAGCGCCATGGGTGAGGCGCTGACCGACTGGTTTGAGGAGAACCCGAGCGAGGCCAAGCAGATCATCATGAAGATCGCCGAAGCCGCCGCAGCAAGAGAGGCCGCGCGCAAGGCCCGCGATCTGACGCGGCGCAAGTCGGCGCTGGACGTGGCTTCTCTGCCCGGCAAGCTGGCGGATTGTCAGGAGCGCGACCCCGCGCTGTCCGAGCTCTTCATCGTGGAGGGCGACTCCGCTGGCGGTTCCGCCAAGCAGGCGCGCGACCGCCAGAACCAGGCGATCCTGCCGCTGAAAGGCAAGATCCTCAATGTGGAGCGCGCGCGCTTCGACCGGATGCTGAGCAGCCAGGAAATCGGCACGATGATCACGGCGCTGGGCACGGGCATCGGGCGCGAGGATTTCGATCCGGACAAGGCGCGCTACCACAAGATCGTCATCATGACCGATGCCGATGTCGACGGCGCGCACATCCGCACGCTGCTGCTGACCTTCTTCTACCGTCAGATGCCGGAGCTGATTGAGCGCGGCTATCTCTACATCGCTCAGCCGCCGCTCTACAAAGTCGAGCGCGGCAAATCGGTGCAATATATCAAGGACCAGTCGGAGCTGAACGACTATCTGATCGATGCGGGCTCAAAGGACGCAACGCTGGAGCTGGCGTCGGGTGAGATGATTTCGGGCGAAGATCTGAAGCGCGTGGCGCAAGAGGCGCTCGTCGCCCAAGACGCCATCGACCGGCTGAAACACCGCGCGCCGGACAGCGTCATCGCCCAGCTCGCCATTGCCGGCGTTCTGGACGCGGAAGAGCTGACCGACCGCTTGGATGATGCCGCCGCACGCCTCGACCGCACAGCGGATGAGGGCGAGGACGGCTGGACTGCTCGTTACGACGATGACGGCGCATTGGTCGTTCAGCGCGAAGTCCGCGGCGTGGTCGAACGCTACGCCCTGCGCCCGGCCTTCCGCGGCAGCACGGACGCTCGCCGCCTGCACCGCATGAGCGAGCCGTTGCGCGAGACTTACGATGGCACGGCCTATTTCCGCCGCGTGTCCAAGTCTGGCGAGAGCGGCGAGCCGACCGCCATCAACGGCCCGGCACAACTGCTGGAAACCATCTTCGCCATCGGCCGCAAGGGCTTCAAGATCCAGCGCTATAAGGGACTGGGCGAAATGAACCCCGACCAGCTGTGGGAGACCACATTGGACTCCAACGCGCGTTCGCTGCTGCAGGTAAAGATCGAGGCCGCCGACGCGTCGGACGAGCTCTTCACCAAGCTGATGGGCGATGTCGTGGAGCCGCGGCGGGAGTTCATTATCAATAATGCGCTGGACGCCGACGTCGACACTTGATGGGCATAGGTTGAAGGGCGGCGCGCCCGCCGATCAAATCGGCGGGTAAACTGAGCACGGGGTTCGTTAACCTCCGGCGCGATAGCGCCCGACCGAATCGCGGGCGAATGAATGACGGCTCTCAAACCTGTCACCGCCTACCCAATCCTGAGGCCCCGGCCATAAAGGCCGGGGAGGGGTGCGTATCTGATTAAAAGACAAACTTCCCTGTTCCCGGGGCTTGGCCCCGGGACCGCAGGCTTGCTCACGCGATGACGGGGCTGGAACTGTTCCAACCGATGCCGCATGCAAAGGTCCGCGAACCAAAGAGACATGCCATGCCCCGACACATCCTCCTGCTCACCGCAGCCATGACACTGGCCGCCTGCGCATCGACTGAGCCCACCTTCTTCGAGACTCTCCAGACTCAATGCGGCCAAACTCTCACGGGCCGCGTTGTCAGTAATCAGGCCGTAGACGCCGACTGGCGCGCGCAGACGCTCACCCTCGGCCCCATCGACTGCACGGGCGAAGCCGTCACGCCCGACATGCCGCAGGTGTCCGGAGACAGCCTCGTCATGCCGTTGGCCGTGGGAGACGACGCCTCCCGCGTCTGGCTGGTTCACAATTCCGGCGGCGCACTCGAATTCCGCCACTTCCACTACGAGCCGGACGGCAGCCCGTCGCCCGTGACTTCATATGGCGGCCTTGCGTTGCCGGGCGGGACGGCGACCCGGCAGCAATTCCCAGCCGACGCCGCAACGCAAGCCAATTTCACCGCCAACGGCATCGCCCGGTCCAACCCGAATATCTGGACGTTCACCCTCGACAAGGCGGCGGGAACGCTCACCTACGCCTTGGCCCGCCCGGCGACGGACACCGACGAAGCGCGGGATTTCCGGGCGGAGTTCGTGTTGGAGTAGCCATCGTCTTTGGAACCGTGCCCCGGCCGCCAAATGGGTTCCATGACGATACAGCGCCGCAAGCTCAAGCCGGGCTCCAGATCATCGGACGCCGGCGTCGCGGCGCGGGGCGTGTAAACCGTCAATCCGGGCAATTGCCTTTGCCAAGCGCAGTCGCTTTGTCCAAAGCGCATCCATGACCCGTACTCTGCTTCTCTCTGCCGCCGTCTTTGTCGCTGCCTGTGGCGCGTCCGAGACCCCGTCCCATGACGAGCCCGGAAAGACACTCGTCCCCGCAATGCCCGCCGGCTACGGCTCGGCCATGGTCGTTGCCGCCAATCCCTATGCCTCGGAAGCGGGGGCGGAGGTGTTGCGCGCGGGCGGCTCGGCGGTCGATGCGGCCGTGGCGGTGCAGGCCGTGCTGGGATTGGTCGAGCCGCAAAGCTCCGGCCTTGGCGGCGGTGCGTTCATGGTGCTGCATGACCCGGAAACGAACGCAGTCTGGGCCTATGACGGGCGAGAGACGGCTCCGGCGTCGGCCACGGAAAGCCTGTTTCTCGGAGAGGACGGCGAACCGCTGCGCTATTTCGATGCCATTGCGTCGGGTCGCTCGACGGGTGCGCCGGGCGCGGTCGCCATGCTGGGCATGGCCCATTCGGATTACGGCAAGCTCGACTGGGCCGACACGCTGGAGCCCGCGGTGGAGCTGGCCGAGGCCGGGTTCGTGGTCAGCCCGCGCATGGCCAATCTCGTGGCGCGCATGGGGGCTTTCGTGCTGCATGACGACGCCAATGCGCGCGACTATTTCTTCGTCGATGGCGACAAGGCCAAGCCGATCGGAGAGGGGTTCGTCCGCGACAATCCGGCCTATGCGGAGACGCTGCGGGCGATCCAGAAAAACCCGCGCGCCCTGCTCGAAGGCCCGCTCGCCCAAGCGATCATCGACAAGGCGCGCGAAGAACCGCGCGCGGGCGCACTGACTTTGGCCGATCTCGCCGCCTACCGCCCCAACAAGCACGAGGCGCTCTGCTCGACCTATCGCGACTACCGCCTCTGCTCCGCGCCGCCGCCCTCATCCGGCGGGGTCGGCGTGCAGGCGATCCTCGGCGCGCTGGAGCCGCTCGACATGAGCGCGACGGGACCGGACACCGTGCTGGGCTGGCACCGCTTCATCGAAGCCTCGCAGCTGGGCTATGCCGACCGCGACCGCTACGTCGGCGACGCGGCCTTTGTCGACGTTCCAACGGATGCCATGCTGGACAAGGACTATCTCGCCTCGCGCTCCGCGCTGATCGATCCGGAGGCGGCGCTCGCGACATATACGGCGGGAGAGCTCGGCGTGGCGGGCGCGGACAGCACGCGCGAAGTCCCCGGCACATCTCATTTCACCATCGTCGATGCGAACGGGTTGATCGTCTCCATGACGACCACGGTCGAAGCTCCGTTCGGGTCTCAGCGCATGGTCGGCGGCTTCATGCTGAACAATCAACTGACCGATTTCGCCTTCCGCCCAGTCGATGCCGAAGGCCGTCCAGCCGCCAACCGCGTGCAGCCGGGCAAGCGCCCGCGCAGTTCCATGGCGCCGCATATCGTCTTTGCGCCGGACGGGTCGCTCGCCTTCACGACGGGATCTCCGGGCGGCAATTCCATTCTCGCCTACACGGCCAAGACGGTTGTCGGCATGGTCGACTGGGGTCTGTCGCCCCAGGACGCGATCCAGCTCCCCAATGTCATCGCGCGGAACGGCCGTGTTCGGCTGGAAGCCAAGGGCCTGCCGGAGGAGGAGACCGATGAGCCGCAGCGCGCAGGCCCGGCCCAGGAATTCGGCATGGACCCCGCCATCATCGACGGGCTCGAAGCGCTCGGCCATGAGGTCGTGCGCTCCAAGGGAGAGATCAGCGGTCTGCACATTATCGCGCTGGACGACGGCGCGCTGGTCGGCGGCGCGGATCCCCGGCGCGAAGGGACAGTCGAGGAGGTGCGGCGCTAATTCGGCTTTGCGGCCGCGAGGCCGAGGATGAAGGAGGTGCCGCCCGGGCCGGTCTCCATCAGCTCCAGCGAGCCGCCCATGCCTTCGGCTAGCTCCTTCGAGATCGACAGGCCGAGGCCGGTGGACCCGTCTCGCTCACCCCGGGTAAACGGCAGGAACAGCCGGTCTTCGACGGATTCGGGCAGGCCGGGCCCGTTGTCTGAAATCGTCACGATGACCGTCTCGCCCACGCTCTCCGCCGTGAAGCGGATCTGCGGCCTCTCCGTGCTCGCATGGACCATGGCTTCGGCCGCGTTGCGCGCGAGGTTCGACAAAATGCGGTGAAGCTGTTCGGGATCGGCGGAGACGAAGACGGCCGGGATATTGCGCGTGACGCGTACGCGCGGAAAGGCGGTACTCAGATCGGATGCGACTTCGTCGCAGACCGCACGCAAGGACACGCGCTCGCGCTGCGGTTCCGGTTCGCGCGCGCTGCTATATTCCAGCACTTCCTCGGTCAGACCGACGCCGCGCTCCACCGTGCGGGTCAGGCGTTCGCCCATCTCCGCGAGTTGCGGGTCATCGGAGAGCGACAGGCGGTCCGCCATCAACAAGGCGGTGGAGAGCACATTGCGCAGGTCGTGATTGATCTTGGTGACAGACAGGCCGAGCCCGGCGAGCCGTTCGCGCTGGCGGAAGGCGGCGCGCAAGCTCTGCTTCATCTCTCGGAACTCGCGCTGCAGTTGGCCGATCTCATCCTCGCGCGTCAGGGCGGGCGCGGGTCCGCGGCGCGCCTGCTCGGGTGCTTCGCGAAACGCCGTCATCTCGGCGGCGAGTTTGCGCACCGGGCTGACGATCAGGCGCAGCATGGCGAAATAGATCAGCGCCCCGACGAAGAGCGCGATGAGCACGGACAGCAGCGCGATGCGCCCGGCATAGGCCCGCAGCTCCGCGCCGATGGCGGCGCATGGGATCAGCATTTCCAGCCTGTCGTGACCTTCGACCGGAGAGGCCGCGATGAGGCGCAGGTAAGCGTCGCCGCTGGCGAAGAACTCCATCGCTGTCGCCATGAAGGAGAGCTGAGACCCATCACGCAGATCGGTCACGACGGCGATCTGTCCGGGCGGGGGCGCGCCGAGGATCACAATGGTGCGGCCGTCCTGAAAGGTGGCGAGAAACTCCGCATCGGTCTGCGCCATGAACTGCATGGAGAGCATGTCCGACGCCTCGCGCGACATGCCGAACGCCGCCTCAGATCCCGTCAGGCTTTCCGCCACCAGCGCGGCTGCGCGCCCGCGCCGTTCCAGACCTTCCTGCCGAAAGCTGGCCAGCGACGGAATGAAGAGCAAGAGCTCGGCCAGCAGCACGAAGCCAATGGTCATCAGCAGCAGCAGGGCGGAGAGGTTGCGGGAGAACAGGCGGCGCATGACGAGAGCGTAGCGGGCGGGGCCGGGGATGGGTAGCCATGCGCGGAAAAGTGATAAGCGCGGGGAGGGGGACATGTACTCTATACTTATTTGCTACCTCCTCATTCCGGGAACCCATCTCCGGGACGCGCGCAAAGAAAAAGGCCCGCCGAGTGGGCGGGCCTCTTGGAGTTCGATTGGAGCGAGCTGCGCCCTCGGGCGGTGTCTCCCTTGGGCTGTGTCTAGCGCAACCGCTTGCGGGAGGTCGGGGCCGGCCCCACACTGATCATCTTGCCCGAGCTGTTGCGGCGGCGGGAGGGTTGGTAGGCGACCATGCTGTGCGGGGTGCAATAGGGCTCGTCCGGATCGGTCTTGCGGCCGCAGAAGCGGAACTCGTCGCCAGACGGATCGCCGATGGGCCATTTGCACATGTGGTCGGTCAGGGTGAGGATGGTGGCGTAGGAGCCATCCTTGAGCGGCTTGGCCTTCAGCGCGGGTGCGAGCTCCTTGGCAGGCTTGACGCCTTCAGCGACCTTGGACGCGATGGCGCGGGCGGGCTGGTGCTTGCTCGACTTCGCAGAAGTGGCAACAGAGCGTGTCGCGGCACTCGCCGACTTGGCCGCGCCTTTCGCGCTCGCGGCCTTGGCCGTCGTCTTCGGTTTTCTCGCCGCACTCGCCGTCGTCTTGGCCTTGGCGGCGGGCTTGGGGCGGCTCGGCTTGGCGCGACCGGACAGGCCAAGGCGGTGGACCTTGCCGATCACGGCATTGCGCGTAACACCGCCCAGCTGCTTGGCGATCTGGGAGGCCGACAGGCCTTCGGCCCAGAGTTTTGAGAGAATTTCGACGCGATCTTCGGTCCAGGCCATGATGGCTCCTTAGTGGGTGGGACGCCAGAGAAGCGACCTACCAGATGTTGTATCCGTGAGAGCGCCGTTCTGGCGTCCTGCTGCACAGATGATGTAGCGCGCCTGCGACTCAGCACAAAATATGGACGCGGCCCTATCCACAACCAATCAAGATATAGGGTGTCTATCCACAATCGGGAGGGTTCTGAGACACAGCTCGCTGACATTTGAATCCGCCCGGAGTCACTTCGTTCCGAAAATGAGTCCGCAGGTCCCGATGAATTGCCCGTCCGGCATCTCAGGCATGAGATTTTCGCGTCGCGTGCCTGCTCTGGGGAGGGCGGTCTTCAACATCAGGCGCGCGGCACGGACGACTGCGGCCAAGCGCACATCGTCGAGATCGTCTATTCGGTTTACGGCTATCTTCGCGTCCAGGGCGGTCATGCTCTCTGACTGGTAGCCATGCGGCGCGCGGGGCGTTAAGTCCCGCGACCATGCCGACCTCCACACCTTCGCAAACCGCCGCCGCCCCGAATGTCGCCCCGACTGCCGCCCCGACCCGCCGCGCCATCGGTGCGGTGAACTGGATGGGGTTGGCGACGCTCTATAAAAAGGAAGTCTACCGCTTCATGCGGATCGCGCCGCAGACCCTGCTCGCGCCGATCATTTCCAACCTGCTCTATATGACGGTCTTCGTGCTGGCCTTTGCCGCCCTGCGACCCGACCCGTCCGCTTTCATGGCGTTCCTCGCGCCGGGCCTGGTCATGCTGGGCATTCTCAACAATGCGTCCTCCAACTCGTCGTCCTCCATCATGACGGGCAAGCTGATGGGCTCGATCGGCGATGTGCTGATGCCGCCGCTGTCAGCCGCCGAGCTGGCCGTGGGCTTCATCGGCGGCGCGGCGACACGCGGTATTCTGGTGGCCATCGTGACCGCCATCGCGCTGTCTTTCTTCACACCATTAGTCCCGCAACACCTTTGGGCCGTGCTCTATTTCAGCGTGTCGGCCGCCTTCATGATGGCGATGGTGGGGTGCCTGTCCGGCATCTGGGCGGAGAAATTCGACCAGCTGGCCGTGGTCAACCAGTTCATCATCCTGCCGCTGTCGTTTCTCAGCTGTACCTTCTACCGCGTGACGGCTCTGCCGGACGTGTTCCAGACGCTGATCCTCGGCAACCCGCTCTTCTACGTCATCGACGGCTTCCGCTACGGTTTCACGGGCGAAGCAGACAGCAACCTCATGGTCGGCGTGATCTTCATCGGCGTGTTGAATGTCGTGCTGTTCGTGACCGTCTGGCAGGTTCTCAAACGCGGCTGGCGGATCAAGTCCTAAGGGCAGCCAGCGAGACAGCGCTTGCCATTCGCGCGGCGTTCAATATCGCACCAGACATCCCCGCCAAGCTGATGCTGCGCGCAGGCTGGCGGAACGACTGACAACCAAAAGAGGCCCGCCATGGCCAAAGGCAACCATCTTTTCGACTGCTACTCCCCGCCGGACATCACATTCGAGCGCGGCGAGGGCGCCTGGCTGACAACGGACACGGGCGAGCGATATCTCGACTTCATTGCGGGCATCGCGGTGAACGCGCTGGGCCACGCACCCAAGGATATTGCGGATGCGGTGACCGAGCAGATGGGCAAGCTCTGGCATCTGTCGAACATGTTCAAGGTTCCGGGCCAGTTGGAGCTGTCAGAGAAATACTGCCGGGATCTGCCGTGGGCGGACAAGGTCTTCTTCCAGAACTCCGGCACGGAAAGCCTGGAGCTCGCGATGAAGACCGCGCGGCGCTATCAATATGGCGAAGGCCGCGAGGAGCGCTACGACATCATCGGATTCTCCGGCGCGTTCCACGGGCGAACGTTCGCCGCCATCAATGCCGCGGGCAATCCGAAATATCTCGAAGGCTTCGGGCCGCGCCTGCCGGGCTTCACCCATGTGCCGTTTGGCGACCACGAGGCGCTGGACGCGGCGGTGACGGAGAATACGGCGGCGATCGTCGTCGAGCCGGTACAGGGCGAGGGCGGCGTGCGCGCTCTGCCGCCGGAATGCCTGCGCGGCCTGCGCAAGCTCTGCGA
>CALDUL010000064.1 GCA_937923575.1 uncultured Algimonas sp. | reverse complement strand
AATGCGGAGGCGTTCGGTCATGTGTCTTGTTCCAGTTCCAGCATCATCCGGTAGCCGCCGTGTGGCTCGTCTTTGAGAAAGCGCGCGACGCGGCCGATGGTGGTTGTGCTAACGCCCGTCTCGGCGTTGATTTCGCGGTAGCTCTTATTGTCACTCAGCATCTGCGCGACCCGCCAGCGCTCAGACAAAGCGCGGAGTTCGGCCGGTGTGCAGAGATCGACGAGCACATCGCGCATAGCGGCAGGCGTGTCGATGCGCGCAAGGATCGCGGAGAGATTATCCAGGGGAGGGTGTGTCATAGTGTGTTAGCGCGCTGATACAGAAACGGGATGCGGGGTCAACACTCCTATTGCATCCATAGCTAGAAAAGAACGCGGCGTTGGTGTGACCCAAAAATCTCAGACTTTGGCCTTCTCCCTTGCGGGAGAGGTACGGTGATCGTAAGCACGGACAGCACCGGGTGATCTGAGCTCGACCGCTCCGCGATCGTCCCGTCCTGTAAGCCGGGGTTCCAGCTGCGCTGGACGGTCCTTCGGACGCTAACGCAAGAACCCCGTGCTCCCTCGCTGCGCTCAGTCCGCGCGCCGCCCTTGCGTTGTGGGCACGGACAGGCGTGATCTCGATGGGTTTAGAAATTCCCGCGGGCGGGGCGGGATTCGAACCCGCGGTGGGCTTCCACCCACGCCGGTTTTCAAGACCGGTGCATTCAACCACTCTGCCACCCGCCCACGGGTGCGGGCGCGCTCTAGCGGCGTCTTTGCGCGCCGACAAGGGCAGGGCGCGCGTTAACTGTCCGCTCACCACAGATCTCAACGACTTGGCCACCACGCCTGCACACCACTCGCACACCACGCTTCCAAACCGGGGTTTAGCACTATCGGTCCTATAACGGGACCACTGCGAAGAGCCGCGTCAGATGGCTCGCCGCAGTGAAGGTGAGGGCGCCGGGGGGCGCCAGAACGAGTGGCCGGTGGAGTGCGACATGAAGAGAATTAAAACAGCAATGGCCCTGATGGCGGCCGCGGCGTTCGGCGCAACAGGTTGCGCCACGGGCAGCGTGACCAAGACCGCTCAGGCTGCACCAATCACCTATAAGATTGGCCAAGGCGACGCCCAATATGCCGCTATCGCCATGCCAAAGCGGCAGAGCCGTGCTGCCCGTCCAATCGCCGTGCCGCAGCCCGCTCCCGCCCAGCGCGGTGTTCAGCCTCGCAGCTTTGACATGAGCCGTGTCGATCCGCAGCTCTATAAGCATCAGAAGGTCGGCAAGCGCTACACCATCATGGGCAAGTCCTACACGCCGAAACACCAGCCGAATTACGACGTCGTCGGTCTTGGGAGTTGGTACGGCCCCAACTTCCACGGCAAGCCAACGGCAACAGGCGAGATTTTCGACAAGACGGCCATCACGGCCGCGCATAAGACACTGCCGTTGAATTCCATGCTCTTCGTGACGAACCTGGAAAACGGCCGCACCCTGACGGTTCGCCTGAACGACCGCGGACCCTTCGTTGGCGAACGCATTCTCGATCTGTCGGAAGCCGCTGCTGAAGCGCTCGGCTTCAAGAACGCTGGCAAGGCGAAGCTGCGTGTGCAATATGCCGGCCCGGCTGATCCGATGGCTGCAAGCCGCTCTGTCGCTCGCCCAGCCCGCCCGGTCCCGGCTCCGATGGAGAACATCGTCGAAGCGCCTGCGCCCTACGTCCCTGCGCCAATCGCGCCGCTCCCGGTCGTGCCGAGCATCCCCCAATTCAAGGCTCCGGAGTACAAGGCTCCGAGCGTGCCAGCGCCGATTGCGCCGTCTGCTCCGGTCCGCGCACCTGAGGGCGACCTGCCTGGAGGCGAGGACGTGACGCTGACCATCAAGGGCCAGATTCACATTGCGAGCGCCGACGAAACGGTCGAACCGCGCTGGATCACCGGAGCGGTCCGCACCCGCTAGCCTACGCCAAATAGACAGCCCGGCTGCCTTGCGGTGGCCAACTTTCCGGGCAATAGCGATGCGGGCGTCGATAACGGCGCCCGTAATCGATTCACGCTCCGGTCTATGTTCAAACCCTTTTGCTTATCCCTACTTCTGCTGACAACGGCTGCAATCTCGTCGGCTCACGCGCAGAGCTTCGAGACCGAGGCCACCAAGGCCGTCATCCTGGACCACGACACAGGGATCGTTTTGTTCGAGAAGGATGCGCGCACGCCGACGCCACCCGCGTCCATGACGAAGATCATGACCGCCCAGCTGGTGTTCGAAGCGCTTCGCGACGGCGAAGTCTCAGAGGACACGACATTCAAAGTATCAGAGGAAAGCTGGCGGCGCGGAGGGGTGCAATCCGGCAGCTCGACGATGTTCCTGAAACTGGGCTCGGACGTCCCGGTCATCGATCTTCTGCGCGGAGTTATCGTACAGTCCGGCAACGACGCCTGCATCACCCTGGCCGAGGGTCTGTCGGGTTCGGAAGACGCCTTTGCGCGCCGCATGACGGACCGCGCCGCCGAGATGGGTCTGGACAGTGCGAACTTCGTCAATGCTACGGGTTGGCCCGATCCCGGCCACGAGATCAGCACGCTCGACCTCGCCAAGCTCACCCGCGCGCAGATTAGCGAGTTCCCCAAGCGCTACGAGATGTACGCCGAGCGCAGCTACACGTGGAACGAGATCAAGCAGGACAATCGCAACCCATTGCTAGGCCGTTACACGGGTGCGGACGGTGTGAAGACCGGTCGCACGGATGTCTCCGGCTATGGCCTGGTTGGCTCTGCAGTGCGCGACGGAGCGCGGCGGATCATCGTCATCAATGGCCTCGACAGTAGCTCGGCACGCCGGTCCGAAGCCATCCGCATCATGGACGCGGCATTTCGTGACTTCGAGGTCGTCAACGCTTTCACCCCCGGTGACGAAATGGGCGAAAGCCCGGTCTATATGGGCAAGGCGAACACTGTTGGCCTCGTGCTACGCGATAAAATCTCACTCGGCACGCACCGCGCGGATCGCAAGTCGATTGCGGCGCGCATCGAATATCGCGAAGTGCCCGCGCCAGTGCAGGAAGGCGCGCAGATCGCCGAGCTTGTCGTAACGAAGTCCGGTAGCGTGGCGGGTCGCTACCCACTCTACGCCGCGACATCCGTTGAACGCCGTGGTTTCTTCGCGCGCGCTGGTGCAGCATTCATGCAGAAAATCAGAGGCTGATATGGCTGGTCAATTCATCACATTCGAAGGCGGAGAAGGTGCGGGCAAGACAACCCAGGCCAAGATGCTGGCGGATGCGCTCGACGCTGTCGGTGTCGAGACGATCCTGACACGCGAACCCGGCGGCACGTTCGGCGCGGAATCCATCCGCAAACTCGTGCTGGAGGGAACAGACGACCGCTGGTCCGGCATGACGGAACTGCTGCTGATGTATGCCGCGCGGCTCGATCATGTGGAAAAGCTTATCAAGCCTGCGCTAGAGCGAGGGGCTTGGGTGATTTCCGACCGCTTCTCGGACTCCAGCCTCGCTTACCAAGGCTATGCACGTGATCTCGGCGCGGACACGGTGCGCAAGGTCCACGACGTCGTCATGGGCGGGTTCGCGCCCGATCTGACGCTGGTCTTCGACATGGACGTCTTCCTGTCGCTGAAGCGCGTCGAGCAGCGAGCCTCCGAGCAGGACGAGAGCCTGTCGCGTTTCGACAAGGCCGGACAGGAATTTCACCGCACTATCCGCGAGGCTTTCCTCGACATAGCCCGCCGAGACCCGGATCGCGTGAAGATCGTCGATGCCGACGGCTCAAAACCTGCCGTTCATGCGCGCATCCTCGGCAAGCTGACCGAGAAGTACCCGGAGTTCGCGGGCAAGCTGAGTGGCGCGTAAAGACGTCGATATACCGGAAGCCGACCGCAGCGAGGGTTCGGCCCACCCGCGCGAGGTCTATGACCTGCTCGGCCATGCGGATGCGGAAGCCCGCTATTTGGACGCCAAGCGGTCGGGCCGCATGCATCACGCATGGCTAATCACGGGCGCGCCGGGCACCGGCAAGGCGACCCTTGCTTACCGCATCGCCCGCGACCGGCTTGGCGGCTCCAGTCTGCTGGACGGCTCACTCGACATTTCGTCCAACGACCCAGTCGCGCAGCGGATCGAGAGCCAAGGCCACGGCAATCTGTCGATCATTCGGCGTCCCTATGACCCGAAGGCCAAGCGGCTAAAGCGCGACGTGCCTGTCGATGAGATCCGCAAGCTCGCCAAGTTCTTTCAGAGCACGGCCGCAGAAACGGACGATTGGCGCGTCTGTATCGTCGACAAGATCGACGATCTGAATCGCAATGCCGAGAACGCAATCCTGAAGCTGCTCGAAGAGCCGCCGAGGCGCACGCTCTTCCTGCTGCTGGCCGATAACCCGGGCAGGCTATTGCCGACCATCCGCTCGCGCTGCCTGCACCTGCCGCTACACCCAGTTCCGGATGAGGGGCTGGAGCGGTGGCTGTCGTCGCGCACCGACATTCGCCCGGAATTTCAACAGGCTGCAGTGGCTCTCTCACGCGGCGCGCCGGGCAAGGCGCTGGCGCTCGCGCGCAATGTCGAAGGCGTTCTGCATCCCTTAAAACGGCTGATGCAATCGCTCGCTGGCGGCGGGGACGACATGGGATTGGCCAAGACACTCGCTGCCAAAGCCAATGTCACCGCGCGGGAGCTGTTTTGGGACGCGCTGATCGACGTGCTCCACGCGCAGGCGGTTTTTGCGGCAACGGGGGACTGGCGCGGACCCTATGAGCCGATCAAGGCGCTGAAGTCGCCGCAGAGCTGGGTTCGGTTGGCCAAGGACGCCCAAGACACGCGCGCGGCGGAGACCGGCATCAATCTCGACAAGACGGCGGCCATGTTTGACCTGATTTCGAAGGTGCGCGCGGCATGATCGACAGCCACGTCAATCTGCACGGCGATAAGTTCGCCGAAGACCGCGCCGAGGTCATCGCGCGCGCGTCCGATGCCGGCGTGACGCATATGATCAATATATGCTGCAACATCAGAGACTTCGAATCCGTCGTGAAAGTCGCAGAAGAGCACGACAACATCTGGGCCACGGTCGGCACGCATCCGCATGACGCCAAGGACAATCCCGACATCACGGCCGCCGAATTGATCGAGATGGCGCAGCATCCGAAGATCGTCGGCATTGGTGAAACGGGCTATGATTTTCACTATGGCTACAGCGCGCAGGACGAGCAGGTGGCAAATTTCGCTGCTCATATCGAAGCCTCGCAGCGGAGCGGTTTGCCGCTGGTCGTGCACACGCGCGAGGCTGATGACCTGATGCTGGTGGCGCTACGGGAGAGCGGGGCGGGGCGTGACTATCCTGCGCTACTGCACTGCTACACATCCGGGCAGTCGCTCGCGGATTGGGCGGCCGAAGCGGGGCTCTATTTTTCGGTTTCCGGCATCGCGACATTCAAGAATGCCCACAGCGTCCGAGACTGCATCAAGACCATGCCAGACGACCGGATCATGCTGGAAACGGACTGTCCCTATCTCGCGCCAGTCCCGCATCGCGGTCGTCGGAATGAGCCGAGCTATCTCCCGCATGTCGCGGAGGCGCTGGCGGACATTAAAGGCTGGACGCTGGAGGAGACTGTTGAGCGCACGGACGCCGCGGTTTTCAACCTATTCCAGAAGATGACGCCATGAGCTTACGCGCGACCATACTGGGCTGCGGCAGTTCTGGCGGCGTTCCGCGTGTTGGCGGCGATTGGGGTGTGTGTGACCCGTCAGAGCCGAAGAACCGACGAATGCGGTCTTCACTACTGGTCGAGAAAGTCGGCGAGGACGGCACAACCGCGATCCTGATCGACACCTCGCCAGACCTACGCGAACAGCTGCTTGCCGCCAAAACAAAGCGCCTCGACGCCGTTTTCTATACGCATGATCACGCCGACCAGACTCACGGCATCGATGATCTGCGCGCTATCGCTTACCGAATGCGCAAGCGCATCCCGACCTTTATGGACCAGCACACCAAGGACGCGGTGTGGGAGCGGTTCAACTACTGCTTCGAGATGCCGGAGGGTCGCGTCCACCCGCCGATCATGGAGTTACAGAGCCTGCTGCAGGACGGCCAAACCAGACGCATCGTCGGGCCGGGGGGCACCATAGACGTCGGCGTCATCGCGGCGAGCCACGGTCCCACGCCGACTCTCGTATTCACTTTCGACGGACGCCTGGCCTACGCTCCCGATGTCTGGCAGATTCCGGAGACGGGTCTGGACCGAATGGAGGGCATAGACACATGGATCATGGACGGTCTGCGCTATCAGGATCATCCAACCCACGCCCATGTTGATCGCTCGCTCGCCTGGCTCGCGCGGGTGGGGGCACGGCGCGGCGTCCTAACGAATCTGCATATCGACATGGATTATCCGACCCTCCGAGACGAACTGCCGCCTATCGCAAACGTCGCCTATGACGGGATGGTTGTAGAGCCTCTTTAGCGCGACGGGAGTCGCCGCCTTTTCCTGCTGCAGCCAGGGCAACGCTGCAATGCGGCAACCGATCGACATTTTGCCGATCGGACTGACCATTAGTTCGGCGTCTATGCGGAAATGCCGCCGGGAAGAACGCGGAACCGCTATGATGTATGATCTCATAATCATCATTATCGGTTCTTTAGCCATAAGCGCCAAGCCAAGATGTGACATTCGGACTACGATGGCCGCTCGCCCAAGTGCTGTCTGCTGGCATTTATCGACGACGCGACGGGAGAGCTTCTGCATCTGGAGTTCGTGCCGAGCGTGAGCGCCATTGTTCTCATGACCGCGACAAAGCGCGATGTCAGCCACCACGGCCCTCCCCTCGCCCTCTATGCGGAAAAGTATAGGGCGCGGACATCCAATCGTCCCAAAAGTCACCAATGCCCACAGCAGACGGCGACGTAGCGGTGCGTGTTCCCGGCAGGACAATGTCCGACAAGCCTCTCAGCGCGCGGCGGTGTGTGTTGCTGAGGATCATTGACCAGGATTCACTCGCGCCGACTTCCGCATAATCCGGATACATACCGTAGCCGGGCTGGTCGACGACAGGCACGTCGATATCGTTGGGCCACTGTCCGAAGCCCGACGCATTCGGGGCGGGCTTTGCTTTGCGCGCTTGCAAATGGCTGGCCTGCAATTACTCCTGTGTGCGGGAGGTAGAACCACGCATGTCGAAAGAGCATTATGATCGAGAGGTCGCAGCGGGCCGCGCCATGCTCGATGCTTCGAATATCGACGCTGCGATCCGCCACGCGAAAGAAGCTCTGCAGATCAATCCGCATGGCTACAGCGCCTTTCGTCTTCAAATCGACATACTTTCGGATAAAGGCCGCCCGGCAGAAGCGCTTCGTATCACGGAGCGCCGTTTGGAGACCGTGCCCGACTGTCGTCTGGCTCACCTCCAGCGTATCCGCTTTCAATCCGAATTGGGCCGCGCTGGCTTGGCGAAAAAAGCCCTGGAAGAGGTCAAGGCGCTCTTTCCCGACGACCCGATGATGGTCCACGATTGCCACCTCATGTACGACACGCTGACCGAGCGTAATCGCGCCGTACTGAAACGCGTCCGGGAGCTCCGAAAGACAGGCTACTGGGGCGTGCTGGACCTCGATGCGCTGGAACAGACGGCCCACGCCAACGCCGGGCATGTCGCCAAGCTGGGTAGGCTGCAGCAGGCAGATCTGGAGAACGGCGACATCGATGCGGAGACGTTGCACGCGCAATCCATTGTACGCTTTCTGCAGGCAAGACTGATAAGCGCGCGCCAACTTGCGGCGCAGGCGGAGCAGGTCGATCCGATTGGCGCGCCGCATTATAGGGAGATCAGATTTCACGCGACCATGGGGCTGATCCCACTGCTCTGGCCGGCGATGCTGTTCATTGCGCTGGCGGGCTCGCTGACATCGCGCTTTCCGTGGTTTATCCGCATTTTCACCAATTACGCATTGGCGCTCTTCGCCCTCTTCACGCTTGGCCTGCTGGTCGGAGTGATCGGGTCTGTCCCGTTCCTTCCGGCCGTGGTCACGGGGCCTCTCATCCTAGCGGTTTGCGTGGCTAACCTCGGCTGGGCACTCTACTGCATTTGGGCACTGGGCAGCATCGGTCGCTGGCGCGCCTCGCGATCGCAGAGCTACAAGATTTCCAAGGATTACTGATATGGACTCTTCAGGTTTCAACGCCAGCGTCGAACAGTTGCGTGGGGCCGTACTGGCCGCACCGGGCGTGGATGGCCTACTCGCAGGCTATATAGCGCTGCTGGAGACCGCCCCGGACAGCGGGCTGATCGTCGCCGGGCTGCAAGGCATCGCGCCGGATGGTTACTCAGACAATGAGCTGCGTTCGAAAGTCGCCGGTCTGCTCCGCGATGCGGGCGCGCTGGAGATGGCAGGCGCGTGGGACCCAGTCATGGCGCGCCTGGCCTCTGGTGGCGTCCCGACGACGCGCGAGGCGAGCCCAACGGGCAATCCGGGACCGGTCATCGGTCTGGACGACATCGGTGGTCTCGAAGACGTCAAGAAGCAGGTCCGCCGACGCATCATCAACCCCTTCCTGAAGCAGGAGCTGTTCGCGCGGTTCAAGCGCAAGGCGGGCGGAGGCGTGCTGATGTACGGCCCGCCCGGCTGCGGGAAGACGATGATGGCGCGGGCGCTCGCGCATGAATGCAAGGCCCATTTCATCAACGTCAAAGCCGCCGATCTGCTTGATCCCTACAAGGGCGAGACCGAGCGCAAGATCACGGCGATCTTTAACGAAGCGCGCCGCCGCGCGCCGACTGTGCTGTTCTTCGACGAGGTCGAAGCCATCGCGCAGAAACGCCAACACGACAGCCACGCGACGGTGAACACGGGCGTTTCCGCCCTGCTCACCGAGATGGACGGCTTTGACGGCGGCAACGAGAATGTGCTGCTGCTCGGCGCGACCAATGTGCCGTGGTCACTGGACAGTGCCTTTCGCCGCAAGGGCCGGTTCGAGCGGACAATCTTCGTGCCGCCACCAGACAAGGTCGCGCGCAAATTCATCGTCAACAAGGCGCTGGTCGGACGACCGGTCGCGCCCGGCGTGGACCTCTCCGACACCATCGCACGCACCTCCGGATTCTCCGGCGCCGACATGATCGACATCGTCGATACAGCGCTCGATTTCGCCATCGAGGAGAGCGATATGGCGGGCGACATCGTCCCGCTGAACACCGAGCATTTCAAGGAAGCCCTCGCAGAGGTCCGACCAACGACGGGCGAGTGGTTCGGTCAGGCGAGCGCCTATGCCACCCACGCCAATCGCGACGGTCTCTATGACGATCTAGCGGGCTTCCTGAAACAGCACCGCAAATAATGGACCGCTTCACTCCGAGCCTGTCGGACCAGGCGGAGAGCGACTTCCGCGCCCGTCTGATGGCGACGCGTATGCCCGATCCGGAGCTGGTGGCTGATTGGAGCCAGGGACTGCCGATTGCCGAAGCGGGACGACTGCGGGACGCCTTGCTGGATCATGACTTCCGCCGTTGCCTGTCAGAGATGGAGGAACTCGGCAGTTACAGCATCACCTTGGGCGTACTGAAGACACATGTGCTGCTCGTAGATGGACCAAAGAACAGCACGCCGATCATTCTGACTCACGGCTGGCCTGGCGGTGTCATTGAATTCCTAGACGTCGCGCGCGCGCTCTCCCAGCACCACAGTCTGGTCATTCCGTCCCTGCCCGGCTTTGGCTTCTCCGAAAAACCGCGCGCGCTGGGCATGACCTTGGAAGTCATCGCCAATCTCTGGGCCGAACTCATGCAGAAGCTCGGCCATGAGCGCTACATTGCTCAGGGTGGCGATTGGGGGAGCGAGGTCAGCGTGTTATTGGCTCAGAGACATCCGGAGGCCTGCATCGGCGCGCAAATCAACCTCGTCAGCGCGAGGCCGCCCGCAAACGTACTGTCCGACCCGACGGAAGCAGAGGCTGTACAGATGCAGCGGCAGCGCGAATGGGGCCGCAACGAAATGGCCTATTTCCGCCAGCAGGCCGCTCGCCCTCAGACGCTGGGCTATGCCATCGCCGATAGTCCAATGGGACAGGCGGCGTGGATCGCGGAGAAATTTCATGGCTGGACGGACCCCCGGCTCGGACAGCCCTATGGCGGCGTGGACGAAAGACGCTTGCTCGACCTCATCTGCACATATTGGTTCAGCAGCAGCGCAACATCTTCGTCACGGCTCTACTGGGAGTCCGGCTATGGGGCAGGACGCACGGAGATCACGGCGCCAGTGTCCTGTGCCAACTATCCGCACGAGATCAACGCGCCATCGCGGCGATGGGCCGATGGCCGTTTCAAGAACATTGTCGACTGGCACGTGGCAGAGCGCGGTGGGCATTTTCCGGCGCTGGAAGTTCCAGATGACTTCGTGGCGGATGTCCTGCACGGCGTTGAGGCAATCCTCGCTGCGAAATAGTCGCCTGTGCCTGCGAACTCCCCCTTGACCTGATGACTCCTGCTGTGGTGTTTGGAACGAAGACCGAACAAAGCGAGCACAGCGAGCGCGCTCCCCTGTGGATAACTCTGTAGAGGGGCCTGGGGACCGAGACATTGGACGAGGGGGAAAGCTGGTGAGTTTTGCGCGCGCCAAGGAACACATTCGCGCCGAACAGCGCCGTTTCCGTCGTGCGAAATCCGGTCAGTCCTGGCAAGCGCGCGAGCTGCCGCAATTCTATTACCTGTCCAATTTCAACAGCTTCTTGGCGGATGTTCACGCCCGTCATTTCGACCTGATGGGGGCGGATGAGCTCGGCTTTATCTCCGCCTTTCACGATCTGCCCAAGCCCGCTCAATGCACCTATGTCCGCATGGCCAACCGCCGGGGATACGTATTCGATCGAGACAAGTTCAATTATGAGGAGATCGAGGCGCAGGACGCTGCCTTCTCCCGACTTCACGACGCCGACTTTGCGGAAGCCATCGGCGCCCCCCTCTTCCGCGACTGGCTATGTGCACTGCCGAAGCCAGAACTCACGCTGATGATGGCGGACAATCTCTGTGAGTCTCTTTTCCGGAAGAGCTGGAAGAAGGACAGGCTGGTCGACATCGCCAACACACATATCGATCCCGCTGATGCCTATGTGCCGGAACGCTTCGTCGGACAGGGCCAGCGGGACGTGCTGGAATATTTGCTGTTCCTCTATTTCGGCAAGATCGAGAACAATCTGCAGGCGCTGACGCATCGCGACCTGGGCCTGATCCGCATGCCGGACGCGGACAACCGCGCTGCACCTTACGACTGTATGGAGGACGCCAAGACGGCCTATTTCTACGCCCGGGCGCTGCACAATTTCCGCCACGGCACGGATCACGACACGCGCGTATTGATTGAGGGCGCGAATGACTGGCCGGAGCCGACCTGCGAACGCTCGACCCGCCACCGCGACAAACTGCTGCAAAAGCTCGGCGGCTGGTCGGAGCGCGTGGGCGACACGGACAATGCGCTGGCGCTCTACGGCCGATCGGACGCGGCGCTGTGCAATGAGCGCGTCGTGCGCATTCGCTGGAGCCGCGACGAGGACGATGACCGCTCCTGGTGCAAGTCCCGGTTGGAAGCGATGATCGAAAACCCCTGCGCGGACGGCGAGGCCGATTTTGCGTCAGACTTCTATGCGCGCAAATTCCAGAAAAAGCGCACATCGGCTGCCACGGACCTGTTGCGCTCCGCCACCACGCTGACGCTGGACGAAGCTTTCCGTAACCAGCCGGAGCGCGCCGCGCTGAAGCACTATCAGGCGAAGGGGCTGACGGCGTTTCGCACGGAGAATGTGCCTTGGCGCAATCTGTTCGGCCTGCTGTTCTGGGACTTGCTGCATGATGGTCAGGGCAATCCGGGTCGGCTCCCGCCCAAGCTACGGGCGGGCGTTTTCTATGCAGAGCACCGCGAGGAGATCGAGCGACGACTGCAACGGCTAGACAGCCCGAACGCTGTCATTCTTGACCTGCTGCGCACGCTATCGATGCATTATGGTGAGGACAGTGCGCTGGTGCATTGGGGCTCGCGGTCGTTGGAGCGCATCCAGTCGCTCATCACCTATGCGCCACGCGGCGGCATTGCGGCGCTGCTCCGCCAGATGGCGACCGACTGGCGCGGGACGAAGGATGGTTTTCCCGACCTCATGCTAATTGATGATGGCCGCGTGCGCTTTGTCGAGGTGAAGACCGCGGGGGACGCTATTCGCAGGAACCAGCTTACTCGCCTGCGCCAGCTCACCGCAGCGGGGTTTCCTGTACAGATCGTCAAGGTCCGCTGGGCCGTCGATCCGGACCAGCCCTATGTCGTTGTCGATGTGGAGACGACGGGCGGGCGCCCCGGCCTGCACCGGCTGACCGAGATCGGTGCGGTCAAAATGATCGGCGGCGAAGTCGTGGGCGAGTATCAGACGCTGCTCAATCCGCAGCGCTCTATCCCGCCTAACATCACGCGGATCACCAACATCACCAACGACATGGTCGCCGGTGCACCCCGCTTCGTTGAGGTCGCGGAGAGTTTTCGCGAGTTCATGGGCGACGCCATCTTCGCCGCGCACAATGTGAACTTCGACTACGGCTTCATCTCGGCCGAGTTTGAGATGATCGACCAGCGCTTCCGTCATCCGAAGATCTGTACCTGTGCGTCGATGCGTCGGCTCTATCCGGGCCACCGGTCCTATTCCCTGAAGAACCTCTGCCGCGACTTCGACATAGAGCTGCTGTCGCATCACCGCGCGCTATGCGATGCGCAGGCGGCGGCGGAATTGCTAAAATTGGTGAATGAGAAACGGATGGAATTGGCCGGGCAGGACGACTAGTCAAAGCGTATGTCAGTTACCCCCCTTCCCACCGGCCTGAGCTTTCAAAGTGGCGAAGGAGAGCTGGATGCAGCCCGGTCGCGCATCGAGCAATGCCTGTCGGGCCTCATTCCGGCCGAGACGATTTGGCCGCGCGCCCTGCACCGTGCGCAGCGTCACGCCCTGCTCTCACCCGGCAAACGGTTTCGGCCACTGCTTACAATCTTCCTGACCCAAGGTTGCGGCGCGAGTGCCGACTTGGTCGAGGCCTCTATCGAAGTCGGCTGCGTCATTGAAATGGTCCATGCCGCCTCACTGATCCTGGACGATCTACCCTGCATGGACGACGCCCAGCTGCGGCGGAATCAGCCGACAACCCATGTCGCCTTTGGGGAAAGCACCGCAATCCTGTCGGCGACGGCGCTGCTCAACCGCGCCTTCGGCGTGCTCGCGCGCAACAAGACGCTGAGCGCGGAGCAGCGTGTCGAGCTCTGCGACCTCCTTGCCTATGCCGTCGGCTCGACGGGTCTGATCGCGGGGCAGATGGCCGATCTCGACAATGACGGCGAGGCCAGCGTGGCGGAGGTCGAACGCGTGAACCAGCTGAAAACGGGCGCGCTATTTGATTTCGCGTCCGATGCCGCCGCAGTCCTTGCCGGATCCAACGCCGCCCAACGCTCCGCGCTCAAGGACTTCAGCCACCAAATCGGCCTGGCTTTCCAGCTGCTAGACGACGTGAAGGACGTGCTGCAAGACGCTGCAATGTCCGGGAAAAGTGCCGCGCGTGATGAAGGCAAGACGACGATTCTCGCCATCGATGGACTGGCGGAGACGAAATCACGACTACACGGCTATATGGACGGAGCACGCACGGCGCTGGATCGCGCAGGGCTGTCCAATACCACACAGCTTTCCGCCATTATCGACGCGCAGTTCGCCTTCCTAGACGCGATTTGACTGCGCGTAACTGGCGCGCTTCCCGCGCTTGAGACCTCACTCCCCACTCGCTAAGCCGACCCTGTGACGGCCAAAGCCACATCCCAGCCCGCGAATCGTGGACCGCTCTATGCGGCGCTGCTCGGCGCGGCGTGGCTCGTGGTGCATCTCTACAGTGTGTTTGGCCACACCATCGGCGAGCCACTCTGGATGACGGCTGTGCTAATCCTCACTCAACTTTGGCTCTACACGGGGCTATTCATCGTCGCTCACGACACCATGCATGGCAGTTTTGCGCCCAACCATCCGGCTGCAAACAAGTGGGTCGGGCGCCTGATCATGACCTGGTACGCTGGCTTTTCCTGGGACAAGATGCGGGTGGCCCATCATCAGCATCATGCCACACCCGGCACGGCCGAGGATCCAGACTTCAACGCCGACAACCCTCACGCTTTCTGGCCATGGTACTTCCGCTTTTTCCTGCGCTACTTTGCATGGCAGCAGGTGGTGGTGCTCGCTGCTATCGGCGCCGTCTACATGCTGCTCGGCGCGAGCTATCCAAATCTGATCATCATGTGGGCCGTGCCGTCTATCGCATCGTCTCTGCAGCTCTTCTACTTTGGGACCTATCTCACCCATCGCCATACGGACGACTTTGCCGATAAACACAATGCTCGGTCGAACGACTACCCGCGCTGGCTGTCGCTGCTGACCTGCTTTCACTTTGGCTATCATCACGAGCACCATCTCTACCCGCATGAGCCGTGGTGGCGTCTGCCCGCGCGCAAGCTGGAGGCCGACGCATGAGCTGGTACGCCGCCACCGCTGTTGTCATCGCTGCCGTCGTCGGCATGGAAATCTTTGCTTGGGCGATCCACAAATACGTCATGCACAGCAGATGGGGCTGGGGCTGGCATGAGAGCCACCACACGGACACGCATGGTCCTTTCGAGCGCAACGATCTCTATGCGGTCTGCTTTTCCGGTATTGCGGCCGGGCTCTTCATCTGGGGCATGTCCTGGCCGCCCGCTTTCTTTATTGGTGTCGGTCTCACGATCTACGGGGTTCTCTACGCCTTCGTGCATGACGGATTGGTGCATCAGCGCTGGCCATTCTTCGTCAAAGTGCGCGGGAAATATATGAAACGCCTGGTGCAAGCCCATCGCATTCACCACGCGACCCATGGGCGGGACGGCGCAGTGTCCTTTGGGTTTCTCTATGCCGAAGACGTGCGCAAGCTGAAGGCGCGGCTGAAATCCAAGCAGGTCTGAGCTGACCGAGCCGCGCGGAGAGTATGTGGGCTTCGGTCCGAACGAGCTGACCGAGTGCTACCGTCGCGGGATCTTCCCCATGGCGGACGACCGCGGCGCAAATTCGCTCTATCTACTGGAGCCGGAGCACCGCGCGATCTTCGAGATCGACAGCTTCACTCCGTCCCGCAGCATGCAGAAGTTTCGTCGCAAGACGACGTTATCAACGAGCATCAACCGCGACTTCCCGGCGGTCATCGAGGCCTGTGCCGAGCTGCGCGAAGAGACCTGGATTAGCTACGGAATTGAGGCGCTCTATATAGAGCTACACGCGCGCGGTGACGCACATAGCGTTGAGGTCTGGGATGGCAAACAGTTGGTCGGCGGACTTTACGGCGTCACTCAAGGCGGCGCGTTTTTTGGCGAAAGCATGTTTTCGACTCGGACCAATGCGTCCAAGCTCGCGCTCATCGTTCTGATAGAGCGATTGCGGGAACGCGGTTTTACCTTGCTCGACTGTCAATTCATGACCGATCATCTGGCCTCACTGGGCGCGATCGAGATCACCCGTGAGACCTATCGCGCACGGCTGGCTCAATCACTTTTGGTCGACGCGCGCTTCGATTGACTTGAACCCGGCCCGGGACTTGCTACGGGATGCGGATGAAGTCCAAGACCGCGCTATTCCTCTGCTCTGCCCTGATGCTCTCCGCCTGTGACGGGCCTAACGGGAACACCAAAGAGGAGACCAAGGAGAGCGTCACCTTCGAGCTCCCCCAGGCATTTCCGAGTACCTATTCCGCCCAACCGAGCGAGACCGTGCTGATCCGCAATGCGCGCATCATCGATGGCACGGGCGAGCCGACCGACGCGACGTCGCTCATGATCACGGATGGTAAGATTGCCGCTATCGGGGCGGACATCGACGGCGGGGACGCGGATGTCATCGATGCAGACGGCGGCTTTGTCACGCCGGGCATGATCGACATTCACAGCCACCTTGGTAATTACGCAAGCCCCGGCATTCGCGCCCATAGCGACGGCAATGAAATCACCTCGCCGATCACCTCGGAAGTCGATGCAGAACATGGTGTCTGGCCGCAGGACCCGGGATTTGACGAAGCGCTGCAGGGCGGCGTGACGACACTGCATATTCTGCCGGGCTCGGCCAATCTCTTCGGTGGCCGCGGCGTCACACTGCGCAATGTGCCGAGCCGCACAGTGCAGGGTATGAAATTCCCAGACGCGCCAGAGACGCTGAAGATGGCCTGCGGCGAAAACCCAAAGCGAGTTTATGGCGACAAGGGCGGCCCTGGGTCACGCATGGGCAATGTCGCGGGCTACCGCAAGAATTGGGTGAAAGCCGCTGAATATAAGAAGAAAATAGAGGCGGGTGACGAGCCGACTCGCGACTTGCAGCTGGAAACGCTGGCGGGCGTGCTGAACGGCGACATTCTCGTCAACATGCATTGCTACCGCGCCGACGAAATGGCGCAGATCATGGATCTGGCCAATGAGTTCGACTACAAGGTCACGACCTTTCATCACGCGGTGGAAAGCTACAAGATCGCCGACCTGCTGGCCGAAAACGATGTCTGCTCCGCTGTCTGGGCCGATTGGTACGGCTTTAAGGCGGAGAGCTTCGACGGCATCCCGGAGAATCTGCCCTTCGTCCACGCGGCAGGTGCCTGCGCGATGATTCACTCGGACGACCAGTACAACATCCAACGCCTCAACCAGGAAGTCGCCAAGGCCTGGGCTGCGGGCAACCGCGCCGGACTCGACATTTCCAAAGACGAAGCCTGGCAATGGCTGTCGACCAACCCGGCCAAAGCGCTCGGTATACTCGACCAGACGGGAACGCTGGAAGTCGGCAAGCGCGCGGACGTGATCATATGGAACGGCGATCCGTTCTCGACCTATTCTCGACCGCAATCCGTCTTCGTCGACGGTGCGCGGCTTTTCGATGTGGAGCAGCGGATCAAGCCGCAATCGGACTTCCGCCTCGGTACGGAGGTCGAACGATGACCCGCACGCTTCTTACCCTGACGGCTGCACTCGCGCTGGCGACACCCGCCGCCGCGCAGGACATGTTCATTGACAATGCGACTATCGTGACGGCGACGGACGTCCGACCAGACACGGATATAGAAATTCGCAACGGCCGCATTGCGCGCATCGGCGCCAATCTGAGAGCATCCGAAGAGGTGCCGGTGCAGATGGGCGGCTTTGTGACGCCCGGTTTGTTTGCGCCCTACTCCACACTCGGCCTCGTCGAAATCGGCGGCGAAGCGAGCACAAACGACATCGGCTCAGAGGCTGAGGGCAGCTCAGTCAGCGAACTCGCTGCAGACAGCTTCAATCCATACTCGGTGCACATCGCAAATGCGCGCATGCGCGGCGTGACACACGCCGTCGTCGCGCCGTCGCCGGACGGCGACAGCATCTTTGCGGGCACAGGTATCATCATCGATCTATCGGGTGATTTCGGCTCCGTGATAGACGAGGCGGCCTTTGTGCATGTCGCAATAGGACAGCGCGGCGCGGGGCTAGCGGGCGGATCGCGGGCGGCGGCCATGGCCCAGCTGCGCGGTGCGCTGCGCGACGCAACGCGGACTTACGACGACCCAGATGACGGCGACGTGCTGTCGCGCGCCGATGCAGCAGCCCTTCGCCCGGCCGTGAATGGACGCATCCCACTGATGGTCAGCGTTTCGCGCGCGTCCGACATGATGCGGCTTATCGCGCTGAAGGACGAATTCTCGCGGCTGGACATGATCCTCGTCGGCGCGGAAGAAGCGCATCTGATCGCTGGCGAACTTGCCAGCGCTGACATGAAGGTCATCGTCGATCCGCAAGAGAACCTCCCGGCCAGCTTTGACTCGGTGAACGCATCTTTTGACAATGTGCTGATCCTGCAGGCCGCGGGCGTGGATTATGCCATTGCGAACCTCGGCGCGCTGGGCGTGTCGAAGGCCGGCACGCTCAACCAACATGCTGGCAATGCAGTCGGAAATGGGCTGTCGCGCCAAGCGGCCTTTGCCGCGATTACCGACACCCCTGCGCGCTGGTTCGGGCTTCCGACCAATTCGCTGGAGGTGGGCGATGCCGCTTCATTGGTCGTTTGGGACGGCGATCCGTTCGAGGTCACCAGCGCGCCTGTCGCGATCATGATTGACGGCGAGAACGTCGGCACCGATTCGCGGATGCGCCGCTTACGGGACCGCTACAACCCGTTGTCGAACAGCACGCAGCCCCACAAATATCGCTAAAGCCGCTACCCGGTGACGGGTTGAAAATCCGAGCGCCGCGTGTAGTGTGCGCGCACCCGATAAAGGTGCGTGCGACCTGCGCGTGCCGACGCGCGGAGACACAATATTTCCGCGTCCGGAATCGAAAGACGACCTCACTTGAGTTCTGATCAAAAACCACAGGAAATATCGCCGGACGATCCGGTCGATGTGACGTTCACGGATCTCGGCCTCGCGCCGAAAATCCTCAAGGCCATTTCCGAAATGGGCTATGAGACGCCGACGCCGATTCAGGCTCAAGCGATCCCGCCAGCCCTGCAGAACCGCGACGTGTTGGGCATCGCTCAGACCGGCACAGGCAAGACCGGCGCTTTCACCCTGCCGACCTTGCACAAGCTGGAACGTGGACGGGCTCGCGCGCGCATGCCGCGTTGCCTGATCGTCTGTCCCACCCGTGAGCTGGCCGCGCAGGCCGCCGAGAATGTCGAGCTCTACGGCAAATATCTGAAGCTTGAGATGGCGCTGCTGATCGGCGGCGTGAGCTTTGCCGAGCAGGACCGCAAGCTGACCAAGGGTGTCGATATCCTGATCGCAACACCGGGTCGCCTGCTTGACCAATTCGAGCGCGGCAAGATCCTGATGACGGGCGTGCAGACGCTCATCGTCGACGAAGCCGACCGGATGCTCGACATGGGCTTCATCCCCGATATCGAGCGCATCTTCGAGATCACGCCGTTCACACGACAGGTGCTGTTCTTCTCTGCGACGATGCCGGCGGAGATCAAGCGACTGGTCGATACTTTCTTGCATCAACCGGCGACCGTGCAAATTGCGCGGCGAAATTCGACGGCCAAGACCGTGCGCCAGCGTATCGCGCGGGTCCCGACAGGCGATGCCAAGGTGAAGCGAAATGCGCTGCGTTGGATCATGGAACAGGAAGACATCGACAACGGAATTATCTTCTGCAACCGCAAGAAGGACGTCGATATCGTCGCCAAGTCACTGAAGAAATACGGCATGAACGCCGAGCCGATCCATGGTGATCTGGCGCAATCGCTCCGCACAAAGACGCTGGAGCGTTTCAAGAATGGCGACTTCAATATTCTCGTCGCATCCGATGTGGCCGCGCGTGGCCTCGACGTGGATACCATTACGCACGTCTTCAATTACGACGTGCCGTTCCATTCTGAGGACTACATTCACCGTATCGGCCGGACCGGCCGTGCAGGCCGAAAGGGCGACGCAATCATGCTCGTCGCGCCGCTGGACGACAAAAATTACGACCAGATTCTCGACCTGATCAACAAGGACGCGATCGAGGAAATCGAGATTCCCGACGTCGATAGCTTCCCCCGCGAGGGCAAGGGTCGGGGCCGCAGTGGCGGCCGCTCATCCGGTGGTCGATCCTCCGGCAGCCGTGGTGGTCGCTCATCGGGTGGCCGTGATCGAGGTCGCGGTAAGTCGAGCGGCGGTTCGCGTCAGCGCTCTGAACGTCGTGATGATGACGCCGTAGATTCCAAGCCAGCCGCAAAGGCTCCGGCAAAGCGCGAAGCCAAGTCACAAGACAAGCCCGCACGCCGCACCGGCACAACTGAGCGCAGACGCGCCGCACCCGGTCGCAACAAGCCCAAGGATGTAGATTCTCCGGCCAAGGACGGGACTCGCAAGGTCGAGCGGGAAGTCGATGCGTCAACATCGACATCGACATCAAAACCGAAACGGTCGAGCCGTCGCACAGAGGATCGCTCCGAGAAGCCCGCCTCGAGAAGCCGCAGCAGAAGCCGTAGTTCGCGCTCGGACAGTAAGTCGAGCAGCAAGGATGCAGTGTTGGGTTTTGGCGGCGAATTGCCGTCCTTCTTCCAGAATTAGGCGCTTTTAGCCGTCTATTCCGCGGCTAAGCCCGTTGAGTTCGACCATGGAGTCGAGCGCATCGAACATCTCGTTCAGGACGTCGTCATTCTCCTGCATGAGACAATGGCCGGTTCCCGGCAGATCGACCTGATCGCAATTGCCCATGCTGCTGCAGACTTTTTCGATCGCATCGTTTTGGACGAAGTCCTCCACTTCCGCGCGGATCATGGTCACCGGAATAGGCAGCGCTTCGACGTCGGAGGACGTCAGCAGTCGCGTTGAGCTATCCAGCATCGCCTTCAGCCAGGACGAGGTTACCCCGCCGACGCGTTGCTGCGGTGTCCTCGTGAAAACGGCATCACGCAGCCAGAGGCGCTTGGGCTCCGAGGCGCATAGCTCGACGGACGCAACGGAAAAATCGCGGCCTTTGGGCGTCCAATCCCCCTGGCCAGGCAGATATCGTTTTCCGCGGCCGAGGAACTCCGCAAAACTTGTGACGCGGTACATCGTCTTTACATCCAAATCCCCGCTCTTCGGCGCAATCGCCGGAGCAAGCAGAAACAGGCCATCGGCTGACCCAGGATGATCGGCCGCCATGCGTAGCGCGACATGCCCGCCCATACTCATTCCAAATGGAATCACCGTTGCATCAGAAGGCGCATTCTCCGCGATGAACCCGGCCAGATCGTCGGAATAGACACCGAAGTCTTTGACATACAGTTTCTCTGGCTTGTCGGGTCTGGCGCGCTCGCTCATCCCCTGCCCGCGCAGATCGACGCCCATGACGTGGTAACCGCGCTCGACCAACATGCCGACGTGCTCGCCATACATATCGAGAGTCGCCGTGTAACCCGGAACGATGACGAGGGTGGCCTTGGCCGTCGCACGGTTGGTCGTTTCGCCCCAGCGCAAACGGGTGCCGTCATTGGTGGTGTGAAGCGCGGTGCGCCACGCCAGAGGGAAATCGGGAATGTCATAGGCGGCAACTTCCGCGAGATATTCCGCGTCCGGTTGCCAGCGATGATAGTCGGACTCAGGCCAAGTCAGAAAGCTGAACAGCGACAGTACGATGAGGCTGAGCAATGCGAGAAAGGCACGTCTGATCATAAGATAAATACTGCCAGGCTCGGCGCCTCCGGCGCGGGGGTGACCGTCATGCCACCCCCAATTTGAACGGGCAAGTTACGGGAGCTTCAGATGGGGCGGACTTGATAAGCTGTGTCTACTCCCACTCGATCGTACCGGGCGGCTTGGACGTGACATCGTAGACAACCCGGTTCACGCCGCGAACTTCATTGATAATCCGTGTTGCAGTCTCGCCGAGGAATTCGTGGCTATAAGGATAGTAGTCCGCCGTCATGCCATCGGTCGATGTCACCGCACGTAAGGCGAGAACGAAGTCATAGGTCCGCTGGTCGCCCATGACGCCGACCGTCTGCACGGGCAGCAGAACAGCAAAAGCTTGCCATATGTCATTGTAAAGACCGTGCTTTCGGATTTGATCGAGATAGATCGCATCGGCCTCGCGCAGGATGTCGAGCCGAGTCTTGGTGATCTCACCGGGGCAACGAATGGCGAGCCCTGGGCCGGGGAATGGGTGACGCTCCACAAAGTCCGTATGCAGGCCGAGTTCGCGGCCAAGCTCCCTCACCTCGTCCTTGAACAGCTCGCGCAGCGGCTCGACAAGTTCGAGGTCCATGCGTTCCGGCAGGCCGCCGACATTGTGGTGAGATTTGATTGTCACGCTCGGCCCACCATCGAACGACACCGACTCGATGACATCCGGGTACAGCGTTCCCTGCGCGAGGAACTTCGCACCGCCGATCTTCTTGGCCTCACGCTCGAAGATGTCGATGAAGGTCCCACCGATAATCTTTCGCTTGCGTTCCGGGTCGCTGACACCGTCCAGCAGTGTCAGGAACTCGTCTTCGGCATCCACGTGGATCAGCGGGATATTATAGTGATCGCGGAACAGGCGCGTGACCTGGTCGGACTCGCCTTTGCGCATCATGCCGGTGTCAACATAGACGCAGGTCAGCTGGTCACCGATAGCCTCGTGGATCAGCACGGCCGCGACGGAACTGTCGACGCCGCCGGACAGACCGCAGATGACCTTGCCGTCGCCGACCTGGTCGCGGATCGCCTGGATCATCTCGCCCTTGAAAGCGGCCATGGTCCAATCGCCCTTGAAGCCCGCAATGTCGTGAGTGAAATTGCGCAGTATTCGCGCGCCATTGGTGGTGTGCACGACTTCCGGATGGAACTGCACGCCGTAGAAGCGCCGCACTTCGTCCGCGATGGCGGCAAGCGGCGCATTAGGACTTTTCGCAATGATATCAAAGCCGTCCGGCATGACGCTTACACGGTCGCCGTGGCTCATCCAGACCTGCTCACGCGTGCTCAGTCCAGCGAAGAGCGGCGAGTCACTCTCGCCCTCGAGAAAAGCGCGGCCAAACTCCTGTTCGTCGGACTTCTCGACGGCTCCGCCCAGCTGCGCAGCCATGGTCTGTTGGCCGTAGCAGATCCCGAGCACAGGGATGCCGAGCGCAAAGACTTCGGGCGTCGCGCGCGGACTGCCCGCGTCCGCCACGCTCGCCGGCCCTCCTGAAAGTATGATGGCTTTGGGCCTGAAATCGCTCAGGAATTGCGCATCGACCTTGTTGAAGGGATGGATTTCTGAATAAACGCCCGACTCCCGAACGCGCCGCGCGATCAGCTTGGTCACCTGGCTGCCGAAGTCGATGATCAGCAGCTT
>CALDUL010000063.1 GCA_937923575.1 uncultured Algimonas sp. | reverse complement strand
AGGTTCGGGCACCATTTCCCTTCTCTTCGCAGTTCCGCTAGTCGCGCCTCATGGCACGTCTCGATCAGATCATATCCCACCGTTTTCGGGGTTTCGCGGAGCATGAGAGCACGCTGGAGGGCGCGCTGGCGGCGCTCGACTACGGTGTGCAGCAGATCGAGTTCGACATTCGCATGACACTGTGCGGCACGCCGATCATCACCCATGACGAGCACGCGCGCGACGGCCGCGGTCGAAAGCGCAAGATCGAATCGGTCATGGCGCGGGACCTGCCGTCTCTCGGTGGCGCCTTTGCGCGGATGCCAACCGCCGACGCCCTCTTCGGAGCGATTGCAGCGCATGCCAACACCTCATGCCGCCTACTCGTCGACGTGAAAGATGCGGGGTTCGAGGAGGCGATTTATGCGCTGGTCGGCAAGCACCGACTTCTGGACCGCACCATCTGGGTGAGCTGGCTGCCGGAAGTGCTCTACGCCTTCCACGATATCGACGCGGATATTCCGCTCTGCCTGTCGCATTGGTGCGAGCGTCCGGGCGCGCTGACCCGCTCGGTCCACACGGTTTACACAGCCAAAGACAACGCCATCCCGCGCCCGGAACGGCGTAGAGTTCACGGCGAACGCTCAGGCTGGTTCGTGGACGGGCCATTGCGAGGACAGCTGCGCGAGATAGTGGATTGGGTCTGCGTGCCCAGCAGCTCGGTTTCGCGCGCACTCGTTGACGATTACCATTCCGACGACACGAAGCTCTCGGCGTTTTCCTACAAAACCCTCGCCGCGATGGACGCAGCGGAAAGCAAGTTCGGACACGATGCCTACTTCAGCGACGCATTCGAGCCTTTTGAAAGCGTTACGGCTCAATCCTCGCGCGGATAAGGAACGACGTCGGCGCTATTGGCCGGGTCGACCGTGGGCGCGACTTCGTTGGTCGGAATGGCGTAATTGCCGTTGAACCATCGGCCCAGGTCGATGTCGGCGCAGCGCTTGGAGCAGAACGGCTTATACTCCGGCGACACGTCGCGCTTCTTGCAAATCGCGCATTGGGTCATCTGTCTGCACTCACCTCGGTCTTGTCGCCGTCGCTTAGCGTAAACCGCGCGCCGATCCGGTCGGTCAGCTCGGCCTTCCAATCGAACGGCGCAGCCTGCAGCCAGTTCCAGGCCGCGGCTTCAATCGTGGCGGTAAGCTGAGCGCCTGCACTCGCGCGCCCTTCCCGCTCGATACGGCGCAAGGCGCGCAAAGCGATCGTCTCCGGCGTCGGTTCACCAAAGCGGTCCGTCAGCTTGGCGTCGAGGCTCGGACCATCGGTTCCGCGCGTCATCTCCACAACACCGAAGCGCGAAAACGGCGCAACGCGCACGCTGGCTGGGTCGATCTCCCCCATCTCCTCAAGTGTCTTGATGATCCGGCTGCGCTGTTTGGGCTGCCGCAGATTCGGGAAGTCGATGACGATGAGCCCGCCGAGTCCGCGCAATCGCAGCTGCGACATGGCCAGCGAGGCCGCCTTCTGCGCGCAGTCAAACGTGCTCGCATCGCCGCCCTTGTCCACATCGATGGCAATGAGGGCCTGCGTCCGGTCAATCGTGATGGACCCTCCGCCAGCAATGGCGATCGTCCTCTCGACCGCGGCGTCAATCACGCCGACTGATGCGTCTTCGAACGCGATGCCTGGAAAGCGCTGTGACAGACGTTCCGTGAGGTCGAGCCGCTCGACAGGTCTGGGAGCATCATTTGTTGCCTCGCCGTGATATCGCAGCACGGGGCCTTTCTCGGCGATGGCCTCTTTCGCCACGCGCAGATCAATGCGCATGCCTTCGACCAAGCGCGGGAGGTCTTTCTGCGCACGAAACGGCAGCAGCGCATCGGGGCCAGTGCCCAGTGAAACAAAGGCCCCTGCGACGGATGGATCTACGGCGACCACGCTACCGGTCCAGATCTCCCCGACCTTGGGCGTGGGTGCATCCGAAACGCGGTCCACGTGTAGCTCTACGAGGCGGCGACCTTCATAGACGGCGGCGCGGGTCTCCCCGATTGCGCGTTCGATGACAGCGCGGCGCTTCACGCTTCGATCCCAGCGGCCATAAGCAAATTCCGTGTCTCGTAGACGGGCAGTCCAACAACACCCGTGTAGCTGCCGGAGAGATTCGTAATGAAAGCACCGGCGCGCCCCTGAATGCCGTAGCCGCCGGCCTTTCCGCGCCACTCCCCGCTGTCGAGATAGGCGTTCAGTTCGCTCTCGCCCAAGCGCTTCATCTTAAGCCGCGTTTCGCTGACCCGGTGGCGGGCGACACCAACGGCGTCGATCACGCAAACGCCCGTATAGACACGGTGAGAGCGGCCACTCATCAGGCGCAAGCATTCTTCAGCTTCCGCGCGGTCTTCGGTTTTCGGGAGAATCCGGCGGCCAACGGCGACGACCGTATCGGCAGCCAGCACGACCTTACCTGGCTGATGCACCGCGAGAGCCTTCTCGCAGGCAAGTCGTAGCGCGTGCGGGCGCGCGAGTTCGCCCGGAATGGGATCTTCGTTGATGTCGGCAGGGCTCACCGCATCGGGTGTCAGCCCCAGCGTGGCGAGCAGATCGAGGCGGCGCGGGCTAGCGCTGGCGAGGATGAAGCCAGCGCTCATCGCAGGCAGCAGCTTATTTGAAGCGGTAGGTGATCCGACCCTTGGTCAGATCATAAGGCGTCATTTCGACGGTGACGCGGTCACCGGCCAGAACGCGAATACGGTTGCGGCGCATGCGGCCCGCCGTGTGGGCGATAATCTCGTGATCGTTCACGAGCTTCACCCGGAAGGTGGCATTGGGCAGAAGCTCGACGACTTCTCCCTCAAATTCGAGCAATTCTTCTTTGGCCAAAACCTGTCCTTGTTATTGCCGAAAGACTCGGCTCCTCATCGCGCGCCTATATAGTGCTGTTGGCCCGCATTGAAAGGCCAAATGGCCGTTAGAGCTTCGCCAGTCGCGTGTCGATAATATCGCGGATCGAGCGGTATGTATCAAGCATGGCGCGTACGTCGTGGCTGCCAGTCTGTGGCATGGGCAGATTCCACAGCACGATATTGGCGTCTTCGCCAAACACCGCCTCGCTCGCCGCGCGCGCATCCGGGGAAAATGCGATCACGATATCAAAGCTGTCGCCCGCATAGTCATTAAGGGACTTGGGCACATGAGCGTCCATGTCGATCTGCTTATCGCGCATCACGGTCATCATCAGCTCGTCCGGTTCCCCCGGCGTAAGCCCGCAGGAGTAGGCGTCGTGCCCACGCGCGCGAGCGAGCCCTTCGGCCATGGGCGAGCGCACCATATTGAGCTGGCACACGAAAAGAATCTTCAGATATCGACCCCGCATCAGCGCGGCCGCCGATGCAGCGAGCAGATCAGCGTGAACAGGCGGCGCGAGGTGTTGAACGACATCTCGGCCTGATTGCGCAGGCTATCCGTCAACAGACGAGAGCCCTCATTGTGCAAACCGCGGCGACCCATATCGATCGCTTCGATCTGCGCGCTCGTCGCTGTGCGAATGGCGTTGTGATAGCTCTCGCAGATGAGGAAATAGTCCTTCACGATCCGCCGAAACGGCACGAGCGAGACGTTAAATTGCGCGCGCGGGATACCGGCCGTCGTATCGACCGTGAAGTTCAGCCGCGAGCCATCCTCCAGCGTGAGGCGCAGCATATAGGGGCCATTGTCTGAGCCATGCGGCTTGAACTGATTGTCCTCGATGAGATCAAAAATCGCGACGCGGCGCTCGTGCTGCATTTCGACCGAGCTGGCAGGCAGCGAATCGCCGTCGATATGCAGCTCGGCGATGTGATGCTCGCCGGTCTCGAAATCTGTCTCTTCCAGCTCCGCCATTGCGTCTAGGCGGTGTCTGGGGAGTCGTGATTAGGCGTGGCGCGCGTACCGCGCGCATCGCCCGTATCGGCCAACAGGACATCGAGGCTTTCGACGTCCATGCGCAGAGCTCCGCCACCCGCCAAAGTCAGCGTGACCTGCCCGGCGGGTGCGTCCGTCTCCTCGAATGTCACGTCGAGCAGGACCGCAAAGGCATCGCTGTTGGTCCGGTCATAGCCGGACGATTGCAGCCGCATGACACCGTCAAAGCGCAGGCCCGCCTCAAGCCGGGACGGGTTCGCGCTCTCATGTCGAAAGCGCGAAAGCCGCAGCGTGACCGAGCGACCGACGGGGTCGAACCGTACGTCACCGACGCGCAGGATTGCGTCCTGCACCGCGCTGGCGATGATTTTCAGGTCTTCGCTGTCCTGAGCTAGCAGGCGAAGTGTCATGTCTCAGTCATCCTAGGCTCAGTCGTCCTTCTGTCGCGTCACCCGCGCGCCGCATTGCCCGAGCTTGACCTCGATATGCTCAAACCCGCGGTCGAGGTGATACACACGCGATATGTGCGTTTCCCCGCGCGCTGCAAGCCCGGCGTTAATGAGCGAGGCAGACGCACGCAGATCTGTTGCCATGACGGGCGCGGCGATGAATTCCGGCACGCCGCGCACGATAGCTTCGCGACCGCGCACCGTGATGTCGGCGCCCATGCGGATCAGCTCCGGGCAATGCATAAAGCGGTTTTCGAAGATATTCTCGCGAATGATCGACACACCTTCCGCCAGGCACATCAGCGCCATGAACTGTGCCTGCAAATCTGTCGGAAAACCGGGGTAGGCCTGAGTATCGACATCGACCGGACGCGGGCGGCCTGTACCGCGCTCGATCAGCACACTGTCCTTGTCGAGGCTCACCCGCGCGCCAGCTTGTGCGATCAGGGGCCAGAGCGATCCCAGGTGGTCATGGCGCACATGGGTCAGACGCACGGCGCCGCCCGCCGTCGCGGCGGCCAGCGCATAAGTCCCCGCTTCGATGCGATCCGGCACAACGCTGTGTTTCACGCCGCTCAACGACGCCACACCCTCGATCGTGACTTCGGAGCGCCCTGCCCCAGTGATCTTGGCGCCCATGGCGTTGAGACATTCAGCGAGATCGACGATTTCCGGCTCGCGCGCGGCGTTGAGCATAGTCGTCGTGCCGTCCGCCAGCACGGCCGCCAACATGGTGTGTTCGGTCGCGCCGACGGAGACGAAGGGGAAGACGATCTCCGCACCGCGCAGGCCGCCCTTGGCTGATGCGTGCACATAGCCCTGATCCAGCTCGATTTTCGCGCCGAGCGCCTCGAGCGACTTCAGATGCAGATCGACCGGCCGCGCGCCAATCGCGCAGCCGCCGGGCAAGCTCACCTTGGCCTCGCCAGCACGGGCCAGCAGCGGGCCCAGCACATTGAACGATGCGCGCATTTTTCGGACCAGATCATAGGGCGCGTCCGTCCGTGAGAGCTTGGGAGCGTGCAAGGTCATGACGTCCGGCTTCGGGCGGTCCACCTCGACGCCCAGATACTCCAGCAGCCCCGCCATGCTGCGCGTGTCGCGCAGATCCGGCATGTTCGTCAGGGTCACGGCCTTGTCAGTCAGCAACGGCACGGCCATCAGCTTGATGGCGGAATTCTTCGCGCCGGAAATGCGGATATCACCGCGCAGGGGATAGCCCCCTTCTATAACGATCTTGTCCATATCGGCGCGCTAGTGGCTTGCCCCCGCGTCCTTATCAAGGCCGCAATCATGGCGGAGTTAGGGTTTCTGCTCCGCCGCGCTAGGCGTCTTAGGTTTCGCGGCTTTTCGCATGGCCGCCTTGCGACGGCGCAGATTGGCGCGCAGCTGCTCCGCCAAGCGCTTGTCACGATCGCTTTGTCCGTCTGCCATATCCCTGTTCTAACCGCGCTTAAGGGGTTTTCAACTGCCGGAGTGATAGTTATAGCGCGGCGCTTCGCCGGGTTCACCGCCTGGCTTGGCCGCGGTAGCTCAGTGGTAGAGCGCATCATTGGTAATGATGAGGTCGGGAGTTCAATTCTCCCTCGCGGCACCAGCCCTTTTCTCGCCCTTTTGAATACACGGCAACCCGTCCGGGTTAACGCCGTCTTCGCTTTTTTGACCCACAACTATCTTAAGTTGGTCAAAGGGCACGCTTAAGATGGTTTTGGAAACGGATTTCGCCGAAAAAGCGCCTGCTGAGGCGCATGTCGGCCGCGTGCCCACGAATGACCGTCGTATTCTTACGCGCCGGACCGAGGACTTTCACTGGATAGAGCGAATCAGCGACCTCACGGGTGACGGCTGCTTCGTCGTCGCGTCCACCATGCAAATCGAATATGCCAACGCCAATGCGGTCCATCTATTAGACCTCGAAGACGGCGCGCCGCCTGCTGACTTTGCACTGCTGGTCAAGGAGCTGGCGCGCGCTGGGTATTTTGGACCCGGCGATCCCGATGTGTTCGTCGCGCTTTTTACCGATATGCTGACGAACCAACGCCTTCGCCAGAGCGGCGAAACGCAGCTCATCAAGGCCATCACACCCACTGGGCGTCACATTGAGATGCACATGACCCATGGGCGCGACGATCGCTATCTGTTGTTCGTGCGAGACCGCACACAGATTTTTCTCGAGCGTCAGGCTCTCGCAACGGCGTTGGAGCTGGGCGATTCGGGCTATTGGTATCTCAATCTCGAAACGCAGGAGTTTCTCATTCGCGCGGAAGCGCTGCAGGCACATTTCGCGCCAAACACTTTCGCCGGGAATGACATGGATTCGCTGCGCAAACGCTTACACCCGGATGACCGTGCGCGGGCCGATGCCGCGATCACGGACAGCATCCGGACAAAATCACCGACCACGATCGTCGCCCGCCTTATTGACGACAACAAGGAAGCCCATTGGTTGCGCTCCCACATCAAGCCGGAGCTCGACGAAACCAATCGCGTGCGATCTCTGATCTGCTACTTTACCGACATCACGACGCAGCTGCGCGTGCAGGACGAGTTGCGCGCAGCACAGGAACGCGCAGAGCGGGCTCTGAAAGGCAAGAACGCCTTTCTCAGCCGTCTCTCGCACGAGGTCCGAACGCCCATGAATGCCGTCATCGGCATGGCCGACGCGCTACTGCATCATCACAACGACCCGACGATCAACCCGAAGCTGACGCTGATCCAGGACTCAGCCGAAAAGATCGTGCGCCTTGTCGACGAGACGCTGCAGCACTCGAAGCTGGAAGAGGAAGAGATCGAGCTCAACCCGCGCGAAGCCTCGCCTGCGGAAGTCGTCTCTCAAGCCTGCGCCATGTGGAACGAACAGGCGACGCGCGCGGGAACCACCCTCACCTGCACCATCAAGGAGGGCGTGCCAGAACATATATTGTTCGACGACTTCCGCTTCGAACAGTGCCTGAATAACCTACTCTCCAATGCAGTGAAATTCACCGAGGGCGGTCGCGTTGACGTCGTGCTCGCCGCGTCCGGAGGCGTGAACTCTCGCCAGCTTGTCCTGGCCGTACGTGACACGGGGATCGGCATGGATTCTGAACAGCTGAAACAGGTCTTTGTCCCATACAAACAAGCCGACAAGTCGATCTCCAGCCGTTACGGCGGAACCGGTCTCGGCATGGCCATAACAAAGGACTTGGTCGAGCTGATGGAAGGGCGCATCACCGTGCGCTCCAAACCGGGCGAGGGAACCATTTTCGTTCTCACACTGCCGATTGCCACGGCACAAGACACCAAGACGATGTCCAATGCGCTGGTCGGCGACATCCTGCAGACCAGCCAGACCGCGGAGCCGTCGGACTATTCCGACATGCGCATATTGCTCGTGGACGATAACAAGACGAACCACACCGTCGTCACCTCCCTGCTCGGCACGCTTGTCGGCCACATCGACACGGCGTTGAACGGAGAGGAAGCCATCGAGCGACTGAAGCAAGAGACGTTCGACGTCGTGCTAATGGACATCCATATGCCCGTGATGGACGGCATCGAAGCAACGCTCGCTATTCGTAGTTCGCACGCGTCCTATGCCGACGTGCCCATCGTCGCGCTGACCGCAGACCCTCAGTATCAACAGGCTCGGCTGTGCAAGAATATCGGCATGGATGATGCGCTGGCCAAGCCGATCCGTCTATCGAACCTGTTGCAGAGTTTCGACCGCGTCCGACACGTAGAGATGCAACACGCGGCATAGCATTGCGCGCGTTTGGGCGCGCGACGGGGTGACAGCGCTTGGGCCGAGCGGTAGCGTCCGCTCATGAATCGTATTGCATTGCTCTCTTCCGCCCTTATCGGCGCCGCCACGCTTGCCGCCTGCTCCGGCAGTGCGGGCAAAAAAGCGCTAGTCGCAGCCTGTTATTCCGGCGGGATCATCCACACAGCCGATGATGACCAGCCACAGGTCGCCGCCGTCGCCACTATGGGCGACCGTATTTCCTATGCCGGTGCGGACGAAGGCGACTGGTGTCCTACGGGCGCGACCCCGGTCGATCTCGACGGCGGGGCGATGTACCCGGGCCTGACGGACGCTCACGCTCACCTTATCGGGATCGGCAAGCGAGAGATGGAATTTGACTTGACTGGTATTGCATCGGTCAAGGAGCTGCAGGACCGCCTACGCGATGTTGCAGCGGAAACACCGAATGGCGAGACGATTTTCGGCGATGGCTGGATCGAGACATTCTGGCCTGAAGACCGCTTCCCGAACCGCGATGATCTCGACGCTGTTACGCGCAATCACCCGGTCATCCTGCAACGTGCCGACGGTCACGCAATGGTCGCCAACTCCGCAGCGCTGAAGGCCGCCAAGATCGATGGCGACACCGAAAACCCGTTTGGCGGTGCGATTAACAAGGACGAGAACGGCCGCCCGACCGGCATGCTGATTGACAATGCGCAGGACCTGGTCGCCGATCTAATCCCTGCCATGGACAAGGCCGCACGGGTGGAGGCGTTCCGCCTCGGTTCCGAGCTCTACGCCTCACGCGGCTGGACCAATATCCACTCCATGAGCGTGGTCGCGGAGAACGTCCCGCTGATCAACGACCTGTCCAATGACGGCGTGATCAAATTGCGGGTCTACAATTCCATCGGCCTGCCGGAACGCCGCGCAACCGACCGGGTCAGCTCGATGCGGGCCGGCGGCGAGGGCTCGCCGCATGTCGTGACGCGCGCGGTCAAACTCTATGCCGACGGCGCTTTGGGTTCGCGCGGCGCCGCCCTGCTCTCGCCTTATGAAGATGACCCGGAGAACTCCGGTCTGATGACGCTGGACCACGATACGGCCATCCCGATCTTCGTGGCGGCGCTGCGCAATGGCGTCCAGGTCAACACACATGCCATCGGGGATGCGGGGAACAAGGCCGTGCTTGACTGGTATGAAGAGGCCTTCTCGCTCGTCCCGCCCAATGAGCGTGCCGTGAAGAACCCGCGCTGGCGCATTGAACATAGCCAGATCCTGGACGTCGAAGACATCCCACGCTTCAAGGCGCTCGGCGTCATTCCCTCCATGCAGCCGTCACACGCGATTGGCGATCTGCACTTCGCCGTCGACCGGCTGGGACCGAACCGGCTGAAGGGCGCCTACGCCTGGCGCGCTCTGATCGACAATGGTTCGCGCATTGCTGGCGGTTCCGACGCGCCTGTTGAAGTCGGTGACCCGCGCATCGAACTGCATGCCGCAATGCAGCGCACGGACCTCAAGGGCTATAGCAATGAAAACTGGGGCCGAGACCAGGTCGTGAGCCCGCAAGAAGCCCTGAAGATGTTCACGCTTTGGCCTGCCTTTGCCGCGTTTCAGGAGGATAATTTGGGTTCAATCGAAGTGGGCAAGAAGGCCGATTTCAGTGTCTTCGACCGCGATATGCTGGACCCGGCAATCGAGCCGATGGACGCGACGCCGATCATGACTGTGGTGGACGGCAAGGTCATTTACGAGCGGTGATCAAGCTCACGATCGAGCTCGCCACGGACGCCGCCGAAGCCGATCGGAAAGCCCTCAGCTACGGCATTATCGCCTTCAACCGCACGGTCGTCCCCGATCTCGAGCGGATCGACGAGGCGGTAGACTTCCACATCTTTGCACGAGACGAGCGCGGCGGGGTCCGAGGCGGCCTACGCGCGAGCTGCTACTGGAACACACTGCACATAGAGCTGCTCTGGCTGGACGACGCGTTCCGCGGTTCCGGCTTCGGCACGGCCCTGATGCAGTTGGCAGAAGATCACGCACGCGCATCCGGCTGCGCGCTCGCTCATGTCGAAACGACGAGCTGGCAAGCGCTGAGCTTCTATGAAAAACTCGGCTACACGCTGATGGGTACGCTGGAGGGCAGACCTATTGGGCATTCCAGCCATTATCTGACGAAGAGGCTTAATCCCGAAAATTCTTGAACTGGACGGGCTGTTCGAGATCCATGCCCTTGATGAAGGCGATGGCGTCTTGCAAATCGTCGCGCTTCTTGCCCGACACGCGTAGCTCCTCGCCCTGGATGGCGACTTGCACCTTCATCTTGGCGCCCTTGATGGCCTTGACCACCTTGCGGGCCATCTCGCGGTCGATGCCTTCCTTGACGGAGACGACCTGCCGCACGGCCATGCCGGAGGCGGGTTCGGTTTTGCCGTAATCCAGTTGGCCCGGCTCGATGCCGCGCTTGTTCAGGTGGCCCCGCAGGATTTCCTGCATCTGCTTGAGCTTCAGCTCGTCATCGGCCTCAATCTTGATCGCGCCCTCGTCGGCACTGACCGCACTGCGTGATCCCTTGAAGTCATAGCGGGTCGCGATTTCCCGCGTGACATTCTGGACCGCGTTCTGAACTTCAGCAAAGTCGACTTCGCTGACGACGTCAAAGGATGGCATGGAGAGCTCCGTAAATGTTACGGAGCCGCGCTATCCCCTACGACCTGATCGTTCAAGCGCTTGGCTTTCATGGCGCGGATGATCGAGCTGTAGTCGTCCGTCCAGGCGCGCACGGTCGGGCTCGGCGAGAAGCGGTGCATCAGATCGTTTTGACCGTCGAGCTTCGCCAGCACATCTTCCGTGCCGACGAGAACACCGCTAGCCTTGAACCCGTAAGTCCCGTCGGTCGGAGTATCCGGACCTCTGCCGATGAAGCGGAAGGAGAGACCGGCGGCTTCAGCGGCGCGCGCAGCAACTGACTCGACATCAGCAAAGCGGTTGGAAGTGTGGAAGAATACCAGACCATTTTCGTCTTTCAGACGCGAACGGTAGACACCCAATGCTTCGACCGTGACGAGGTGAGCCGGAATGGCGTTGGACGAGAAAGCGTCAATGACGACCAGATCTTGCGAAGCGGCGGGCACGTCGAACATCCGCTGACGCGCATCACCGACCAGTACGCGGGCATCCGGCGCGCAGTTCTCGATAAAGCTGAACAGCTCCGGGTCACGAGCGATCTCGACAACCTTCGGGTCGATCTCGAAATAGGTCCAGTCGTCGCCGGCTTCCTCAAAGCAGGTCGTACCGGCGATACCGAGACCAATCATGGACACGTTCATCGGACCAGCTTTCAGGCTACGCGCGGCATTGATGACGATGTCGAAGCCGTCATTGCGCGCGTAATAGACCTGAGGCTCGCTCAGGCTGCCAGGCTCACGCAGCTGCACACCGTGCACCGTGTCGCCGTGCAGGAAGAGGTGCTCTGTGCCCTTGTCGCCCGTCTTCGTAATCACCGACATGGTCGAGAAGAAGGAACGGTCCTTATAGAGCACATTACTCGCGCCGAACCGGCCGAAGAAGGCGAACAGAATGATGGCCGCCAGTGTGAAAGCACGCAGGCGGCGTGTCATGCGCAGCTCGCCCGTGACGAGGAAGAGCGCAAGGCCACTGCAGAGCGTTGCGAACAGGTTCTTCATGCCGAGCATCGGCGCGATGAACAGGAATCCCACGGCGATGGCAAAGAAGACGCCGGCACGCATCAGTTCGCTGCGTGACGGACGCTCGTAGCTCTCGCCCTTGCGCAGCAGATAGATCGAAATGAACAGGACGATCGCATATTCGTAGACACCGTTGAAGGCGATGGGCGCGATCAGTGCGTTGAAGATACCGCCGAGCACGCCGCCAACGGACATGACGATGTAGAACACGGTCAGGCGCGAGACGTCAGGACGGGCTTCGACCAACCGTGCGTGGCAGAACAGGCTGATATAGAACGTCGTGGCCAGACCGCCGACCAGAGCCACGGAAGCGGGCAGAGCCGGCACAGCGACCAGGATGAGAGCGGCGAGCGGAACCCACGGCATCAGTGGCGCAAGACGCGCTGTCGTCGCCAGCGGTCGCTTGGCGAACACGAGTACAAAAGTCAGCAGATAGAGCGCGAGCGGCAGGATCCACAGCAGCGGACCCGTCGCGATATTGGCCGAAAGAAAAGACGTCACGCCGAGCATCAGGCTGGACGGAATGAAGGCCAGCAGGATCCAGAAGGCAATCCGGCGTGCGCCGAGTGTCTCCACGGGCGCTTCGACGACTTCGGTCGTTTCGGTCGCCGTCGCGGGACGACGCAATGCCAGAGCACCGCTGCCCAGCAGCGCGACGATCAGCATGGCATAGCCGATCATCCAGCTGAAAGTCTGCTCACCCAGGCGGAAGACAGGCTCGATCAGGAAGGGGTAAGCCAGCAGGATGATCAGGCTACCCGCATTGCTGGCAGCATAGAGGAAGTAAGGATCCTGCGCGTCCTTGTGGTCTGTATTGGCAAACCAGCGCTGCAGCAGCGGCGCATTGGCGGACAGCGCGAAGAACGGCAGACCCACGGTCATGGCGAAAACGCCGATGAGCCAAAGCGTCGGCATTCCAGTTTCCGGCGGACGCAGCATTGGATCCACGGCCAGTGGCAGGAAGGCCAGACCGAGCGCCGTTACGCCCAGATGCACGGCCAATTGCACCGTCGGCTTGACGTATTTCGACAACACGTGGGCATAGATGTAGCCGCCCAGCAACATCGTCTGGAAGAACACCATGGCGGTGTTCCAGACGTTGGGCGAACCGCCCAGTAGCGGCAGGATCAGCTTGGTGAACATCGGCTGGACCGAGAACAGCAGCGTTGCCGACAGGAAAATAGTGGCGGTGAAAACCGCCGCCAGACCCAAAGCGGGTGCACGCCGCGTCGTCGCGTCGAGTGATAGATTGACCATAGCCGAGATACTCCTTGGCCCGCTTTGTGACAGACCAAGGATAAAGAACCGTTATCGTGACGGTCTCGGAGTCAGACTTTTTGTGTCGATCGACACCGCGCGTCGAACAGTGTGAATGCCGAGCTAACCCTGAGCCGGACATCCCTCAGACCGCATCCCTGACCTGAGTTTTCTGGGAGTTGTCGCGGACCTTGCTTGGAAGGGCCGCGACACCATCGTCTTTGCCGTTACTTCTTGTTGGAGTAGCCGCGCAGTTCCTTGCGCGCGACCTGCATGCGGTGGACGGCATCCGGGCCGTCGGCGTAGCGCAGGGTGCGCATCTGGACATACATGCCAGCCAGCGGCGTATCTTGGCTGATGCCGACACCGCCATGCATCTGCATAGCTTCGTCGATGACCTTCAGCGCGACATTCGGCGCGGCAACCTTGATCATGGAGATGTAGGGCGCAGCGGCGCGGGTGTCGCCCGTGTCCATCATGGCAGCAGCCTTGAGGCAAAGCAGGCGCGCCTGCTCGATCCCGATGCGGCAATCCGCGATGATGTCGTAGTTGGCGCCGAGCTTGGCGAGCGGACGCCCGAAGGCTTTGCGCGACACAGCGCGTTGGCAGAGCAGCTCCAGTGCGCGCTCGGCCTGACCGATGGCGCGCATGCAGTGGTGAATGCGGCCGGGGCCGAGGCGGCCTTGGGAGACCTCAAAGCCCCTGCCCTCGCCGATCAGCAACGCGTCGGCCGGGATACGGACATTCTCGAACTTCATGTGCAAATGGCCGTGGGGCGCATCGTCCTGACCGAAGATGGTCATGGCCCGCAGCTTGGAGATACCGGGCGTGTCAGCGGGCACGACGAACATGGAGTGCTGCTTGTGACGACGGTCGAAGTCGCCCTTGGCCTCAGTCCGAGCCATCAGGATGTAGACCTTGGTGCGCGGATCGCCTGCGCCCGAGCTCCAATATTTCTCGCCATTCAGCACCCACTCGTCGCCGTCTTTCTCGGCCTTGAACTCTAGGTTCGTCGCGTCCGAGCTCGCCACATCCGGCTCGGTCATGAGGTAGGCGGAGCGGATCTTGCCCTCGAGCATGGGTTCCAGCCATTTCTTCTTGTGCTCTTCTGTCCCGTATTTCTCGAACACTTCCATATTGCCCGTGTCAGGCGCGGAGCAGTTGAAGACTTCCGGGGCAAGATGCGACCAGCCCATCTGCTCGGCGAGGTGAGCATATTCAACCGTAGTCAGGCCGAAACCCTTGTCGGACGCGGTGAGGCCCGTCTTGGTCAGCCAGAAGTTCCACAGCCCCTTGGACTTTGCCTTGGACTTAAGCTCTTCGAGTTTCGCCGTCTGCCATTCGGTGTGGGCCCAGCGATCCGCCGCGGTCTCCGTCTCGTGGTGCCACTGCTTCTCGATCGGCAGGATGTCGTTCTGCACCATGTCGCGCACATCGCGCAGGATGGGGCGCAAGCGTTCGGTCACGCCGAGGCACATTTGATCGGCGGCGGTCTTCGGGGGTGTCATATCGTTCATTACAGGCTTCCTTGGTCTATCTTTACACGCGCAAGCGCGCCGAGCGCTTCGACGCTCTTGTCCATCACGGCGAACCGTTCGTCTTGGGTCTGCCCGCGCACATAGCGGGCGTGGATCTGCTGGATGATCACTGCCAATCTCCAGATACCATAGATGAAGTGGTAGTGGATATCGGACACATCGTAGCCGGTCTTTTCGCCGTAGCGATCCGCAAACTCGCGGCGGCTCGGCATACCCGGCGCGGCTGAGGGCTGTCGGATCATCATCTGCATCGGCGCAGGATCATCGGCCTCGATCCAATATGACAGCGTATTGCCGAGATCCATCAGCGGATCGCCGATCGCGCAAATCTCCCAATCCAGCAGTGCCGCAATCTTGCGCGGGTCGTCCGCATCCAGGATCGCATTGTCTATCCGGTAGTCACCGTGCAGCACGGAGTGGTGCGGAGACTCAGAAGGCATGTTGTCTTCCAGCCATTTCTGCACGTCTTCGAACCGCGTAATGCCGTCCGTATGCGCCTTGTCCCAGCGGGTGTTCCAGCCGCGGATCTGCCGCTCCACATAGCCCTCGGGCCGACCGAAATCCTCTAGCCCCAGCGCTTTGTAATCCAGCAAGTGTAGCTTCGCCAAAGCGTCTATGAAGTTTTCGCCCAGCTGTGCCGTGTCGTCTGTGCTCCAATTCCAATCTTTCGGAATGGACCGGTGGATCAGCGGCCCCTCGACCCGTTCCATGACGTAGAACTCCTTGCCGATGACGCTCTCGTCGTCGGTGTAGAAAACGGTCTGCGGCACTTGCGCGAAGCCGGGCTTCAGATCGCGCATGATCCGGTATTCTCGGAACATATTATGCCCGGCCTTGGGCAGCGGGCCAAACGGCGGACGGCGGAGCACGAGACGGCGGTCGGGATAGTCCAGCGCATAGGTCAGATTCGAATTACCGGATGGGTATTGTTTGACAGTCGGCTGCCCTGACAGTCCTTCGACATTGGCCTTCAACACGGCGTCGACCGCCGCGACGTCCAGCGCTTCGCCCTCGCGCACTTCGATGGTTGCGTTGTCCGCCATCAGAGCGTCGCCCCGCCGTCAACGACCGTGCACTGACCGGTGTAAAAGCTTGCCGCGTCGCTGACCATAAACAGCACCGCGCCGACCATCTCTTCGGGTTGAGCGAAGCGTTTGATGGCCATGGTCATCTCCAGATATTTGTCGATGCCGGGAGCGTTCTTCAGAGCAGCCGCGAGTTTCGTATCGACGGGTCCGGGCAGCAGCGCGTTGACGCGCACGCTGTGGCCTTTGCGGTCATCAGAATATTCCTTCGCCATGCCCTGTGTCATGGCGATGAGGGCGGATTTGGTCATGGCGTAGATGACGCGATTGGCCGCGGGCTGTAGCCCGTCGATCGACGCGACATTGACGACAGAACCCCCGCCGTCTTCACGCAGCATGGGATAGGCTTTGGAGGTCAGGAAGTAGGGCCCGCGTGTATTGACCGCAAAAGTCTTGTCATAGGCGTCTTCGGTCGCGCTGTGCGCGGGCCCGAAATGCGGGTTCGTCGCGCCGTTGTTGATCAGGATATCGAGCCGTCCGTGCTCGGCCTTGATCTGCTCCAGCACGCGATCATGGTGCGACAGTTCGCCCAGATGCAGCTCCGCGAAACTCGCAGACCCGCCCTTGGCCTTGATGTCATCGGCGACCTTGGCGCAGGCTTCGGCTTTGCGTGAGGTGCAGACGACGTGCGCGCCATGTTCCGCGAGGCCATGAGCAATGGCTTCGCCAATGCCGCGTGATGCTCCCGCGACCAGCGCGACCTTGCCCGTCAAATCAAAGCGGTTGCTCATTTCTTTGCCTCCACGAATACGCCTGTTCCTGACGCTTTCAGTTTTGCAAGCATGCGACGCATTCCGTCCAGCCAGCCATCCGGATCATGTGCCCGCGCGACGTAGTATTTCTGCGCAATGGGGTGCGGCAGAACGAGGAAGCGGTTCTCCGCCATGGCGTCTTTGAGCGCGTTGGCGACGTCTTCGGGTTCGATCAGCGCTTCGCGATTGTTAGAAAAGTCCGCGCCGGCTGTCATATTGGTGCGCACATATTGCGGACAAATGCAGTGCGAACGAATACCCTCGTCGCCGTGCTCGATGGCGATGCTTTCCGCGAAGCTGACGGCGGCGTGCTTGGTCGCGCTGTAGCTGGCCGAGCCGACCTGATTCAGTAGACCCGCCGCCGACGCCGTCACAATAAACGTGCCCTCGCCGCGGTTTAGCCAACCCGGCATGAGCGCGCGCGCAGCGTAAACGCTGCCCATCACATTGACCTGCCAGCTGGCGTCCCAACTCTCATTAGAACCCGCGGCCACATGGGCGCCATTGCCCGCGCCTATTCCCGCATTTGAGACATAGATATCGATCGGCCCTAAATCGCTTTCGACCGCTTCGACAAACGCTTGGACGGAGAGGTCGCTGGAGACGTCGCAGCTATAGGGCTTGGTCCCCATCTGAGCCGCCGCTTCGGTCGGTGGAGACAGATCAGACAGCGCGACCGTCGCACCGTTCGCTGCAAACATTTCCCCGATGGCCCGGCCGATCCCGCCGGATGCGCCTGTGATGGCGACAATCTTGTTTTCAAACATGGCACCGTCATAGGCTGCTTCGACGACCGCGCAAGGCTCGCGCGACCGCTTCACAAGGCCGATGGATATGGCATAAGCGAAATCATGGGGACGGTGGAGGAAGTCTTGGGTGTCGTCGACGGGGGCGAACGCCTGCTCGATCAGGACAATGTGCCTAACTCGAACCAGTCCACAGCCTGCTTTTCCTGCGAAGAGCCGATGGTTGGGCTCTACTGCTACGCTTGCGGCAACAAGAATGACGACTACCGTCGATCCATCTTTCGCCTAATCGTCGAAATGTTCACCAATATCACCGCGCTGGACAGCCGGGTATGGCGCACGCTCTGGACGTTGCTTCGAAAGCCGGGACAGGTCGCAAGAGACTATGCGGACGGCGCGCGCACGCGTTGGACTTCGCCTGTGCGACTGTTCTTGGCCGCTTCGCTCCTGCTGTTTGGTTATATCGGCCTGACCGACACACAGATGATCGCTTTCGGCAATCTGCAAGGCGACGAGCCGACCGTAGAAAGTCTGGACGACAGATACCCTGTAAAATTCCATTGGTTCGTACAGCGGGACAAGCTCGTCTTCCCGCCGGAGGGTGCGAAAGTCGTACTGAGCGGGCAACAGATCGGCGCGGCAGGGGCCGGTTGGAACGCCGGGCACACCGCCTCGCTTCAAGACTCGATTGCCGACGTTGAGGACGCTTTGGAAGAAGTGCCCAACGCTGGCGCAAGGGCCGAACTGACTGAACGGCTAAAATCGCTCCGACAAGAGTTGGCAGATAGCCAAGCGGACATGAACAACGGATCGGTGCTCGATACGGAAGCAAACAGCTCGACTATCAAATTCGGCAACAGTGACGAAAATGCGATCGAGCTGGATGAGGACGGAACGAACCAGTTGGTGCAGCGTGTTCTGCGCAATCCGCAGGTCGTCAACAATCAGCTGAATACCAAGCTGAAATGGATGATGTTCCTAATGCTGCCCCTGACAATGCTGCTCGGCGCGATCTTCATCCGCGGGCGAGACAAGGCGATGCTCTATGATCATTTGGTCCACGCGGGCTATATTCACGCTTTCTCGTTCCTGCTTCTGCTCACCTTTATCCTGCTGGCGCAATTCACGCCGATGCCGGGCCTGCTGTGGATCTACATCGGCATTCTGCTTGTCTATCTGCCGATGTCGGCCAAGGGTATGTTTAGCCGCAGCAACATCAAGTCGATAATGACCGCCTATGGGGTGGGCATGGTCTACAGCTTTATCATGCTATTTGCGGCCATCATGATCATCGCAACGGCTCTGCGAGAAGAGGCCGCTGCGATCGAAGCCAATCAGGCGATGATAGAGGCGCCTGCAACACCTGCCCCGATTACGATAGCGGACGGGGAAGACGTTGAGCCGACCCCGTAGCGCCCTCGCCTCTTGGCGCGCGGTCGCCAAACCACCAGAGCGTCGCGGCGGTCGCGGCAAAGACGCAGGCATCTGCAATATTGCCGTCCTGTGTCATGGCGAAGATCCAACCGGTAAGCAGCCAGAGTAGCAGAGTCAGCACCGGGCGTACGAGCCGCAGCACGTTGATGACCCAGAGACTGGCCTTTCCAATCGAGGCGTCCGCGATGATCGAGGCTTCCAGTCCGGCCCAGCTCCCGGCTTGTGCGGCCAGCGCCAGCTCCTGCTCCGTTTCCTGAGCGCGGGCTTTCATGCTCAGCTCGTGCAGTGCCAGCTCATGCCTCCATTGGGCCTGCTCCTGCGCGTGGACCTGCTTGCGCTCGAAAAATCCCGCCACGCGACCGAGTGCGGTCCCGACCAGGCCGAAGACACCGCCCGCGGCGGCGTCGAGTGTCAGATTGGTCAGCGTTGCCATAGGTCTCTCGCGATTGGGCCGCCGTACCAGGACCGCCTGGGTCCGAGGTCAGCGTGAATGAAGGTGTTGTAAAAGCCGAAGCCGGTGAACCCTGCGGCGCGCAAGGCGTCGTGCAGGGCGTGTCGGTCATGTCCGTGCAGCGCAATATCGACCGCCAGACGCAAGTGTTGCGAACGCGGGGCGCCGCCGACGCGGGCATTGTGCAGGCTGCAACGATGAGCCGAGAGTATACGCATGGGCCGTGCGACCGCGCTGCGCGCGGCCTGTAGCGCATCCATGAAGCGCGGCCAGTGATAGAGCGCCCCGCAATGACGGCAGGACAATTCAGCGGGCGAGAAGTCCAGCCACGGCCAGGCTGTCGAGCCCTGACCTCTGATCTTTTGCGAGCGTTTCATCCTGCGTAACTTGCAAGCCACTCAAAGACCGTGGATGGGATAGTCTCCCCCATGAAAAAGCCCGCCGTGAGGCGGGCTTTGTTGGCTGACTTGACATTAAACCGCGCGGATGGATCGCCCGGGCCGACGTCCTATTTAAAGATCGCCAGCTTTTTCGCCTTTTTCGCAGCGAGATAATAGAAGGTCACGCGCGACTTTTGACGCTGGCCCTTCATCTGTGCGCAAACGTCCTTGACCAGGTCCATTTGGCCGTCCTTCATCTCCAGCTTCTTGGTGACAAAACCTTTGGCGACGCGCAGCAATTCCGCTTCGTCCGAACAGGCAACCAGCGAGCTATCACGCGACCTCAGCGATACACCGCAGTATTTCACGATGTTCTGCACGACTTCGCGCGAGGCGCCGGCGTCATAGGTTTTGACATTGGTGTAGTAGCGCTCGAACTTCGCCTCATCGGATGTCATCTTCTTGGCCGGCGCTTTTTTCGCTGGAGCCTTCGTCGCAGTAGCCTTCACGGCTGTTTTGCGGGGCTTGGCAACGGCGCGCGTCTTGGTGCCAGCAGGCGCCCCACCCTTGGCAAGTTTCTTGGCCTGCGAAATCCATTCGTCACGATCAATGCGGCCGGGAAAGCTGTCGATGACGCCTTCAACCATCGTCACGTCGGCGCGCTTCCATGCTCCAATCTGGCGGAAGTAGAAGATGCCTTTGTTGTTCAGATCCTTCTCGAACTTCGGACCGATGCCCTTGATCAGCTTCAGATCATCTGGAGCGCCATCAGTTGGGCCATCCGTGTAGAGCACTTTAGGCTTCGGCTTGGCGGGGGCCTTCGGTTTGGCCTTGGGTTTGGGCTTCGCGGCAGCTTTCGGCTTTGCAGCGGCCTTGGTCGCCACAGCGGCGGTCGCTAGCGCGGCTGTACCGGCAGCAGCTTTGGTCTTGGTCGACTTGGCTTTCGCTTTTGGCTTGGACGCAGGCTTGGCCTTGGCGGCCTCGGCATCTTCCGCGATTCGGCTCTCCAGATATTTCACTCGCGCAGCGAGATAGCGGTTTTGCCACTCCAGCGCATAGCTGTCGTCGTCGTCTGTCGTCTTGGCCGTGTCCGCCTTGGCAGCCACAGTGGTGGCCGCACCAGCCGCGGCGGCTCCGGCGGCAGCAGCCGCGAGCTTGGTCTTCAGATCGGACATTTCCGTGTCGCGCGATGCGAGACGCGCTTCGAGGTCCTGGACCTTGGCGCGTTGGCTATCGACTTCCGAGCGTAAAGCGCCTTCGCCTTCGAGAGACAGATCGCCGACGACCTTCTTACGCGGCTTGAGCAGCCAACCGAGCGCAAATGCGAGAAGCCCCAAGATGAGCCCTGGAATCACCAGAAAACACAGGATGAATGAGATAATGTTGTCCATGGTGATCCCCTATTCGGAACGGCTTAGGATGAATTCGATGCGGCGGTTCTGCTCCCGCCCCTCGGTTGTGTCGTTTGACGCGATGGGATCGGCTTCGCCGTAACCCGTTGCCGACAGGCGCGAGCGGTCGATGCCCGCTTCGCCATTTAGATAGGCCAACACAGCCCCGGCGCGCTGCTCGGACAGGCGCTGATTGAAGTCTTCATCGCCTTCTGACGACGTGTAGCCGTTGATAGCAACGCGGAAGGACGGACACTGGTTGGCAGCGTCGGCCATATCGCGGAGCAAGTCGAAATTCTCATCGCCACGGATGACGGCGCGGCCCTGATCGAAGAAGATCCTCTTACCCTCGCGCAGGTCATTCAGGAGATTCTGGCAGATCGACTGAGACGAAACCTCGCCAACGGCATCGGAGGCCGTATTAGGAACTTTGATGCTCGCGGAAATATTATAAGGCGCCGGCGTGTCGTTGCTCACCATGGCATTGATGCGCTCGCGAACATCCAAAGATGCCGCCTGGCCCGACAGATTACCTTCGGTGCCGTCCATCTGAAAGCGACCGGACTCCAGCAGATTCAGCTCACGGAAGTGCTCATCGATCACGTCGGCCCATTGACCGTCTGGCGCGCCCTTGGCGATGCGGATGGTGCGGTCGACGATAGACCCGCCATCGAAAATCTCACGCGCATTAGAAAGGATACGCGTCTTGGAGGCCGCATCGGGCACATAGCCATCGAGCACAACCGTGCCGTCTTCGGTCTTGCGCGCGGAAAAAGTGTAGGGGCTCTGAGTCGGGATGGCGGGAGCGGCGGCGACTTTCTGAGCCGTGATACCGTCGCGGACCTCGTGCCACTTGCGCTTGTTCTTACAATCGGAGCACGTCGTCTCTTCAGCGGTTTTCAAAGCGGCGGCTTTGGCATCTGCGCTCGGGGCCGTACCGGACACAGTCGCGACATTGCCGCTCATGTCGACATTGGCCCAGTTGTGTCCATCCGCCTGGAGTGCACTACGGATGTCGGCTTCCATCGCCTCAATGCGCGGGCCAGCCGTGAACAGGCCGTACACAAGCACAATGAGGATTATAGAAATCAGCCCGAGTAGCCAGCGACCCATATCCGTCCCTTTCGCAATGCAGGGCGTCGATCGGCGCGAATTGAATCACACGAAGCCCTTACGTTCCGGAGGCGTAACCGAACCGGGCGCGGCCTGCAAATCCTAAACGAAACAGGCGAGTGCTCCCTCGCCTTTTCGCGAATCAGGCGTGTTTGGCCAAACGTGCGATAGCGCCTTTGAACTCGGCTTCCATCTCATCGATCACATCACCCACGGGCGGTGCGTCCTTGACCTGGCCCACGCCTTGCCCTGCACCCCAGATATCCTTCCACGCTTTCTTGTCCGTATTGCCGCCTGAGCCGAAGTTCATCGTGCTCTTATCGGCTTCGGGCAGATTATCCGGGTCCATCCCGGCCTTGCGGATCGAACCCTTAAGGTAGTTCCCGTGCACGCCAGTAAAGAGAGACGAGTAGACGATATCTTCGCCCGTGCTGTCGATGATCTCCTGTTTGTAGTCTGGCTCTGCATTGGCCTCGGCTGTCGCGATGAAACGCGTACCGATATAGGCCATATCCGCGCCAATACCGATGGCTCCGGCCACAGAGTCGCCGGATGCGATGGAGCCGGATGCGAGAATCGGGCCGTCAAAGAATTCGCGGATTTCCGGAATCAGCGCGAAGGGCGACAGACGGCCTGCGTGCCCACCGGCACCCGCGCAGACAGCGATGACACCGTCTGCACCCATGCCCAGTGCTTTGCGCGTGTGACGCAGATTGGTCACGTCATGCAGGATGATGCCGCCGTAGCTATGCGTCGCGTCATAGACGTCCTGATTGGCCTGTAGCGAGGTGATGATGATCGGCACTTCCTGCCGCACGCAGACCTCCATGTCTTCCTGCAGACGGTTGTTTGACGGATGGCAGATCTGATTGACGGCGAAAGGCGCGACGATCTTGTCGGGATTCGCCGCCTGATATTCGGCGAGTTCGAGCTTGATGCGGACAATCCACTTCTCCAGCGTTCCGCTCGGCCTTGCATTCAGCGCCGGAAAGCTGCCGATGATGCCGGCCTTGCACTGCGCGATGACGAGCTCCGGTCCGGAGACGATGAACATAGGCGCGGCGACCACCGGGATACGCGTTTGCTTGAGAATTTCGGGCAGAGCCATGAATCAGTTTCCTTCGGTGGTGTCTTGCGTATCGCCGGATGCGCTGTCTGACGTGCGGAAGTCGGTTTCCGCATTGGCCGCCAATACAGCCATTACGGCGAAGGCCGCCGTGTTGATTGCCAGCTGCTCCGGGTCAATCTTATCGAGCGTATCATCGGGCGTGTGATGCAGATCGAAATAATCCGTGCCGTCCTGCTGGAAACGCATGGTCGGAACGCCCGCCATGGCCAGCGGGATGATGTCGGGTCCGCCGGAGGTCTGCTGCACCTTGGCAGGTAAATCCATAATGCGGGCAGCTTCGCGGATGACGTCGTGGCCCGACTTCGATCCGATATGGACTTCGTAGGGCGCTTCCGCTCCGAAGTCCGATTCGGTTGCGAGGACGTGCTGGCCGACCGCGTCCTTGTGCTTTTCGGCGTAAGCGTAGGCGCCGAGCAAGCCGACCTCTTCCGCGCCAAAGGCCACGACGCGGATTGTGCGCTTGGGCTTGATGCCCGCTTCGATGATGGCCTGCGCCGCGCCCGCGCTAACGCCGATGCCCGCGCCGTCGTCGACCGCGCCCGTGCCCAGATCCCAACTATCGAGATGGCCGCCAATCAGCACGATCTCTTCGGGCCGTTCCGTGCCGACGATTTCGCCGATGACATTGCCTGACGGCTGATCGCCCGTCGTGATGGGTTGGACATTGACGCGCATCACAATGTCCTGCCCGCGCTCGAACATGCGTTCCAGCTGGTCGGCGTCGGGCGCGGATAGAGCAGCGATCGGAATGCGGGGGTGGTCAGGATCATAGCGCATCTGACCTGTATGCGGGAAACGGTGGCTATCGGTGCCGACAGAACGGATGACTACGGCCAGCGCGCCTCGCTTCGCGCCTTCCGTCGCGCCGGAGCGGCGTTTGCGATTAGCCGGACCATAGCCCGCGCCGTCCGGCGCCTTCTCCATGCGACCACCAATATAGACGATCTTACCAGACAGATCCTCGGAATGGCCCTCCAGATCGTCGTAAGTGGGAAAGAAGACGACCGGCGCTTCGACACCCCCGCGCGGCGTGGCGACAGAACCGCCCAGCGCGGTCAGCAGCATCTCCTGCGGAAAGGGCGAGACAATGGACGCCGTCTCCACCCCGCGCTCCCAGCCGGGAATTGTAAAAGGCTCTACGCGAACATTCTGCAGTCCGATCTCTTCGAATTTCGCGACTGTCCAATCACGAGCGCGGGCTTCGGCCTCGGTTCCTGCCAGGCGCTGCCCGATCTCGGTCGTGAGACCTTCGACGATGGCGTAGCCATATTGCTCGTCCAGCGCGCGTTGCTTTAACGCCGCCAGCGTTGGGTCGATTGCGGGCGCGGCGGGCTCGGTTTGAGTGGCAGGCGCGTCGGCGGTCGCCTCGACGTCGGGGGCATCACCCGCACAGGCCGCAAGGGTGAGCACGGCGGCACAGGATAGAAGAAGGCGTTTAGTCATGATCGGACTCCCGGCATTTGCGGGCTTGATAATCATCGGCGGCGCGTTAGCAACAGCCACGCCCAAAGACTACCGGACCCTTGCAATGCAAAAACGTATCCTCTCCCTCGTCAGCGCCGCCGCTCTAATCGCGGCCTGTTCGTCAGAACCCACACCCGTCGAAACCAAAGATGTCGATTTCGGCGCGCTCATAAGCGCGTCCGATCTCGGCCGCCGTATCGAAGCGCTCGCGTCGGACGACATGATGGGCCGCGCGCCCGGCAGCGCCGGCGGCAAGATGGCTGCGCAGTATATTGCCGACGAAATGAAAGCCGCCGGACTGGAGCCGATGGGCGACAATGGCACCTACTTTCAAAATGTCACGCTGACAGAAAGCACAGTGTCACCGGACAGCACTATGACGATCAGCGCAAACGGTGCCCCACTGGTGGTGGCCGACCAGTCGACCAACGCCGTCTTCTGGACCAAACGCGGCGATGCGACGGTGAACGTCGCGGATAGCGAGCTCGTCTTCGTCGGCTACGGCACGGTCGCGCCGGAATACGGTTGGAACGACTACGAAGGCCTCGATGTCGCAGGCAAGACCGTCGTCATGCTGGTCAACGACCCTGGCTTCGCGACCAAGGACGAAGACCTCTTCAACGGCGAATCCATGACCTACTACGGCCGTTGGACCTACAAGTTCGAAGAAGCGGGCCGTCAGGGCGCGGCCGCCGCTATCATCATCCACGACCGGGAACCCGCCTCCTATGGCTGGAACGTGGTGAGCGGATCGTGGACAGGTCCTCAGAACGACCTCGTGCGCCCGGATGGCGGCGCATCACGGACACAGCTCGAAGGCTGGGTGCACCTCGACACGGCCAAGGCCATGTTCGACGCCGCAGGCCTTGACTTGGCCGAGCTGTCCGACGCGTCCAGCAGGACAGGTTTCAAACCCGTCGCCATGCCGGGCCTATCGCTCGATGCAACGATCAACCAGACGGTCTCGACCGTGGAAAGCCCCAATGTCGCGGGCGGCATTCGTGGCACGACCAGACCGGACGAATATGTGCTCTACATGGCGCATTGGGACCACCTCGGCGACAGCGGTACGGGAGAGGATCACATCTATAACGGCGCGGTCGATAACGCCACGGGCACGGCGGCCATCATCGAGATCGGAGAAGCCTTCCGTGAAGCGGGCGCGCCTGAGCGGTCGTCCATCTTCGTTGCTGTCACGGCGGAAGAGAGCGGCCTGCTCGGTTCCGCCTTCTATGCCGAGCAGCCCCTCGTGCCGCTCGCCAAGACAGTCGCCGGCATCAACATCGATGCCATCCAGCCCGTCGGAGAGACCAAGGACATCCTCGTGATCGGCTATGGCAGCTCGGAGATCGAAGACCGGCTCGGCGACGTGCTGGAGCCGCGCGGCATGCGCATCGAGCCGGACAAGAATCCGGCGGCTGGCTACTTCTACCGTTCCGACCACATTAGTCTCGCCAAGAAAGGCGTGCCGATGCTCTATGCCGATGCTGGTATCGACCATGTGTCCAAGGGCGAGGAATACGGGATCGCCTTTGGCAAGGAATACAACGACGTCCGCTACCACGAACCCGCCGACGAGTATGACAACAGCTGGGATCTGTCGGGCATCAAACAGGTGACGGAGATATTGTTCGAGCTGGGCTACGAGCTCGCGGACAATGGCGACGACTGGCCGAACTGGTATGACGGCAATGAGTTCAGGGCTCTCCGCGACGACATGCGTACGAGTGATAGCGGTAACTAAGACGTTCTCCTCATCCCGCCCTTGTTCCGGGATCAGGAGAAGTTGAATCAGGAGCCAGCCATCCAAACCATCGTCTGCATGAAATGGGGGACTCGCTACGGGCCGGAGTTTGTCAACCGCATGTGGGCGGCAGTGCAGCGCAACACGGCGCGGCCGACGCGGCTCGTCTGTCTGACGGATGATAGGACCGGCATCGATCCGGCCGTCACCTGCGCCGATATTCCCGACATCGACCTCCCGCCCGCGCTCATCAATACGCCGTGGCGCAAGCTGACGCTGTGGAAGGCGCCACTGGCCGATCTGGAAGGCGATTGCCTCTTCCTTGATCTCGACCTCGTCATCACCGGATCGCTGGACGAGATGTTCGACTATGAGCCAGGGCGGTTCTGCGTGATCGACAACTGGACGCAGCCGGGTCAGAAGATCGGCAACACCTCCGCATTTCGCTGGCCCGTCGGCAAGTTCGCGAATATCTACAATGACTTCCAGGCGGCCCCTGACGCGGTTCTCTCCAAATACCGCATCGAGCAGCTCTACATCTCGCGCGAGATTGCGGACATGGTCTTCTGGCCCAAGGCGTGGTGCGCGAGCTTCAAGCACTCCTTGCTCCCGAGCTGGCCCATGAACTTTCTCAAAGCGCCTGCGTTGCCCGCGGAAACCCGCATCGTCGCTTTCACCGGAAAACCCGATCAGGACGAAGCTTTGCGCGGAGAATGGCCGGTCAAGGCGGGTTGGAAGCGGCTATACAAGCACGTCCGGCCGACGCCTTGGATCGCGGAACACTGGTAGGCGGTCAATGTGAGGATAAAATTCGTTAGCAAGACGCCAGTCGAGCGACTGCAGGCGCTGTGGGAACGCCACACGCCGGACTGGCTCGCAGAAAGCCGTCACAGCGTCACCTTCGATCCTGACGACCGCAATTATGACGGCTTAGTTGTCTATGAAGACCTGCCGCCAATGCCCGGAGACAAAAAGGTTTTCCGCACCGAAACGCTGGCCTGTGACCCGCGCCAGACCCTACTCATTACAACAGAGCCTGCCTCCATCCGCGTCGAGGGCCTGCGCTACATGGGCCAATACGGGTTTATCAAGACGATGCGCCCCCTGACAGATGATGACCGGCGCTTTCTCCAGCAAGCAGGGGCGTGGGCAGGGAGAACGCCGCCCCTGCGTCCCTTCTACAAAGCCGATATGGATGTCTCAGACCCGCGCTACCCGCGCCTCGGCGGCCTGTTCGACGGCAAGACCAAAGACCTCTCCACCGTCGTCTCCACCAAGGCGATGGCGCACACCATGCACAAGGCGCGGCTCGATTTCGTAACGGCGCTGTCGGACCGGCTCGGGGACACACTCCACTGGTTTGGCCGCGGGGTGCGGCCCATCGCCGACAAATCCGAAGCGATGGACAACTACCGCTATCATATCGCCATCGAGAATCACATCCAGGCGGGACACCATACCGAGAAACTCACCGACTGCTTTCGGGCCGGAAGCCTGCCCTTCTACTTTGGCGATCCCGACTATTGGCGCGTCTTCCCGGAGGACTCCGTCATACCCATCGACGTTTTCGATCTCGATCTGTCGGAAAAAATTATTCGCCGCGCCATCGCCAACAATGAGTTCGAGGCTCGGCAGGCCTCTCTCGCCCGCGCGCATGAGGTGACGCTCAAGCGCTACAATCCCGTCGCTGTCGGAATCCAGATGCTGTCATCCTTCACGCAGGATCCCAACTACCAGCCGAAGCCGCCCTCCGGTCGCATCCACGGACGCCATGCCTTCCGCCGCGCGCATCCGGCTAAGGCGGCGCTCGACCTGCTCGAGGCGCGCCGCATCCGCCGCTCGCCCATGGCTGACCCGTTACAGGGCTATAAACCCTTACGATAAGCTCGCTTTTTACGCGAATGTAATAGGAAGTTGCGCAAACCAGCGGCTAGACCTGCCGCAACCTCGCGAAGATTTCTGCCCGGAGCCCATATGTCCCATCTGTCGACCGCTTTCCGACTGTCCGCCATCACGGTCAGCGCCACGGTTCTCTGCCTTGGTGTCGCGGGCGCTGCGAAGGCTCAGAACAAGACGGCCCGCGGTGTGGCGGGCTCCAGCACCGACGCTGTGAGCAAGTTCCGTCAGCTCGACACGGAGCTGCGCTCTCCCAATGTCTATCGCTCTGCATCCGGTGCGCCCGGCCCGGCCTATTGGCAGCAGCGGGCAGACGTGAAGATCGACGCGCGGCTGGACGAGGACACGCAGCGCATATTTGCCGAGATGGACATCGACTATGTCAACAACTCGCCCGACCCGCTGAACTATATCTGGCTGGCGCTGGACCAGAACCGTTTCAAGGACGGCTCCATGGCGCGTGAGAGCGCGACGGCCTCGGGTGCTGGTACGCGGCGCGGACAGGGCGCGGGCGGCGCGGACCGGATCAGCTTTGGCCAGATGCGCTACAACCAGGCGATGGAAGACCGCGAATACGGCTTCGAGTTCGAGAAAATCGCCCACGCTGACGATCGTGAACTCGACTACTTCGTCAATGATACCATGCTTCGCATCGATCTCGATGAGCCGCTGGAGCCGGGCGAGACCTTCTCCTTCCAGGTCGATTGGGAGCACAACATTGTCGACGAAGAACGGGTCGGCGCGCGCGGCGGCTTCGAGGTTCTCGAAGACGGCAACATGATCTTCGCCATTTCGCAATGGTTCCCGCGCCTCGCCGCCTATACCGACTATGCGGGCTGGCGGAATTCGCAGTTCCTGGGCCGGGGCGAGTTCACGCTGGAGTTCGGCGACTACGAAGTCGAGCTGACAGTGCCCTCAGACCACATTGTGTCCGCGACTGGCGTTCTCGCCAATCCGCGCGACGTGCTCACCGCGCAGCAGCGCCGCCGCCTGGAGAATGTGTCACCCGACGAGACCAGCTTTATCGTGACCCCAGAGGAAGCGGAAGAGAACAGCGAAACCCGCGCGACGGGTTCCAAGACCTGGCGGTTCGAAGCCGAGAACGTCCGCGACTTCTCCTGGGCTTCGTCGCGCCGCTTCATCTGGGACGCAATGACGTTCGAGCAGGAGGGCGCGGAGCATCCCGAAGTGCTCGCCATGAGTTTCTACCCACCTGAAGGCAATCCGACCTGGGGCCAGTATTCGACGCAAGCCGTCGTCCACACCATGGACGTCTACAACCGTTTTGCCTTCCAATACCCCTACCCGACGTCGCAGTCGGTGAGCTTCTCTCCGGGCGGTTTCGGGATGGAATATCCGATGATCACGTTTAACGGTTACCGGCCGTCGGAAGATGAGAAGTCGGGCGAGATCGTCTATTCGCGCAACGCCAAATACGGCCTGATTGGTGTGATCATCCACGAAATCGGCCACATTTACTTCCCGATGGTCGTCAACTCGGACGAGCGTGAGAACACCTGGATGGACGAGGGGCTGAACACCTTCCTCGAATATATGGCCGAGTATGAGTGGGAGGAGAACTTCCCGATCCGCGGTGGCTATCAGAACCCGCTCGATCAGATCACGGGCTATATGCAGAGCACTAATCAGGTGCCGATCATGACGCAGTCCGACTCCGTGCTGCAGTTTGGTCCCAATGCCTATGCCAAACCGGCAGCCGCGCTGATCGTGCTGCGCGAGACCGTGATGGGCCGTGAGGCGTTCGACTTTGCCTTCCGCGAATACGCCAATCGTTGGAAGTTCAAGCGCCCGACACCCGAAGATTTCTTCCGCACCATGGAAGACGCCTCCGCCGTCGATCTAGACTGGTTCTGGCGTGGTTGGTTCTTCGGGACGGACTATGTAGACATGGCGATTACCAGCGTGCGTGAATACCAGATCGGCACGGGTGATCCTGACATCGAGAAGGATATCGACCGCGAGGAAGACCTTGCGAAATATCCCGAAAATATCGTCCAGCGTCGCAATCGCGAAGAGGGCATGATCCCGCGCCGCCAGCGCATGGACACGCTCGACGACTTCTACAACGAGAACGACAAGTTCGCGGTCACCAATGCTGATCGCAACAAGTTCAAGTCCTTCATGGACGGTCTCGAGGATTGGGAGCGTGAGGTCTACGACCGGGCCATGGAAGACGGCCAGTATATCTACTTCGTCGACTTCGAGAACCAGGGCGGGCTCATTTCGCCGCTGCCGCTGAAGCTGTACTATGCGAACGGCAAGACGGAAGAGGTGATGGTCCCGGCCGAGATCTGGCGTCGCAATTCCGAGCGCGTGACCAAGCTGATCGTGCGCGACGACCGCATCGAGAGCATTGTGCTGGACGAAGCGCACCAGACGGCAGATGCGGACTACTCCGACAACGCCTTCCCGCAGCAAGTCGCCGCGGATCGTCTGTCTCTCTACAAAAGCAACCGCACGCGCTCGAACATGATGGCGGATATGTTGCGCGAGCTGAAGACGGAAGACGCAGCTGAGGAAGGCTCAGACGCGTCGATGCCGATGGATCGTAGCGAGAGCACGACGACCCGTCGCCGCGCGACCAGCTCGGATACGGCCACCGATGCACCTGCAGAGTCGGCCAAGACAATCGAGACCGACGGTGACGCTAAGGGCGATGACGCCAAGCGCGATGACGCCAAGGACGATGACGCCAAGTCATCGTCGCTCCGCGATGCGCTTCGCCGGATGCTGGGCCGTGATGCCGACTAGGCGCAGCGCTATCGCTCTATCGGGCGCGGCGGGCATCGCCCTGCTCTGCCCGACGCATGCTTTTGCACATCGCGTCAACCGCGCGGAGAGCACAGTCGTGTTCTCTGGCGAAGATGGCCGCGTGGAGGTGACGCATATCTTTCATGCGGCGGATGCTCAGATTGCGCTGGTGAAGGCGGGACTGATCGACAAGCCGGACATCGCGAGCTTGCGCGCACGCGCGCGGCTGGCCCTGCATGTCGAGGAGACCTTCGCCATTCTCATCAATGAGAAGGCGCGCCCGCTGACGACGTTAGGGGCGGAGATCGTCGGCAATAATGTTTATGTCTATCAGGAGGGCACGGGCTTCTATCCGGGCGAGCTGCGTATCCGCGCGAGCATGCTGCACGGCCTACTCCACGGACAGCGCAATAGCGTCACCGTAGAGATGGGCAGCGAGCGGCAAGGTAATCTTCGCCGAGGCACATACGAGATGACGCCAGGCGACGATCTGAAAGAGGTTGTTTTGTAAGCGACGGCTGCCTAGCGTTCGTATATGCTTACAGTCCATCACCTGAACAATTCCCGCTCGCAGCGCATCCTCTGGCAATTGGAGGAGATGGGCGTCGACTACGACATCAAGTCCTACCAACGCGACGCCAACACATCCCGCGCGCCAGCCGAGCTGAAAGCCATCCACCCGCTCGGTAAATCGCCCGTCATAGAGCACGACAATATGGTCGTGGCGGAAACCGGCGCGATCATCGTCTACCTGCTCGACAATTTCGGATGCGACGAGAACGGCGTTTGTGCCTTCCGCCCCGAACGCGGCACGCAGGCCTATGTCGACTACGTCCACTTTCTCCATTTTGCGGAAGGCTCGGCCATGCTGCCGCTGCTGTTGAAGCTCTACACGGGCTTCCTCGGCGATGCGGGCGATCCGATCCAACCGATGATCATGGACGAAATCCGCAAGGTGCTCGACTATTGCGAATACACGCTGATCCGCAGCGAGTGGTTCGCGGGCGATCAACTCACGGGCGCGGACTTCGCGATGATCTTTCCGCTCGAGGCCGCCCGCGCACGTGGCATGCTCAAGCAATACGAAGCTTGCACCGAATATGTCGACAAGGTCTGGGCCCGCCCTGCCTATCGTCGCGGCCTGGAGCGCGGCGGTCAGTATGACTACGGTCCAAAAGACTAGCCACATGACACCGTTCCACCTCGCCGCACCGATCCGCGACATCGAGAGCACGCGGCTGTTCTATCGCGATCTGATTGGGTGCACTGTGGGGCGGGAGGCGGAACGCTGGATCGACTTCGACTTTTTCGGTCACCAGCTGAGCTTGCATGTGACGACAGGCGAGGAAAACCTTGCGACAAATGAGGTCGACGGCAAGGACGTTCCCGTCCGCCATTTCGGTGCAGTGCTCGAATGGGACCGGTGGCACGGGCTGCGTGATCGCCTCGTCGCGGCTGGGACCGATTTCGTGATCGAGCCCTATATCCGGTTCAAGGGTGAGACTGGCGAGCAGGCGACCATGTTCTTCTACGACCCGTCAGGCAACGCGCTGGAGTTCAAGGCTTTCCGCGACCCATCACAAGTGTTCGCAACCTAGAAACTGCGTTCCAGGAAAATTCGTACCGTCGTGTCAGCGGCACCGCCCGCAACTCCGTGGAGCGTACCGACATAAGCGCTCAAATTATCTGAAACGTCGAATCCGATGAACGGACCGAATTCTGAATCCTCGCCATCGAGGACACTGAACCCACCCGTGTCGCCTAAATCAAAGAAACCGTGCACGCCGACGCGTTGCCCGCTGTCGAGTTTCTTCGAGAGGCCTAGTCGAGTGCTGAACTGTAGCTCGTCATTGGTCGTGTCTGCGACCTGAAGCGTGTTGAGCCATATTGCGCGCGCTCGCCAGCCATCGCCTAGTGACCATTCGTTGATCAAGTTCGCACGTATCTCTTCTGCGCCCTCGTCACGCATGCGCGCTTCGAACCGCCATCCCCGCGACCATTTCGCGTCATCCGGAGTCGTTTGCCAGACGAGCTCTGCACGAATGAAATCTAGATCGAGTTGATTGCCACCGCGTTCGCGCGTCGCAAGAATGATGCGAGGACGTAGCCGATCGCTGATGGAACGCTGATAATGGATGCGTTGGCTCCACTGGGTTCCGTCCTCAGCTTCGACAGCGACACGGTACTCGATACTATGCGTTTCGGGATTGACCTTAGGCCCGAAAACTCCGGACGTATTCTGGGCCTGCGCTGGCGAAGCCAGCATTGCCACGCCTAAACAGAAGAGCGCGCTCGCAGGCGACATTGACCAAAACTTCAAAACAAAAGCCTCTCCGGAAGGGGAATAAACTCAGCCGAGTCGCCCGGAATAGTCGGGAAATCGCCGGCTTGCCAGCGCTCAGAGGCATGGCGTATTTTGTCCATATCAGACGCCACGAAGTTCCAGCGGATGTGGCGCTCTCCAACTGAGGTGCCGCCGACGATGGCAAAGCGCGCATCCGTATCAGCTGTAACGACGTGGTCGCCTGACGACAGCACGCTCATGACGAATCGCTCGGAACGCTCATCGTCGATCGCGACTTCGCCGTCGACGCAATAGAGCCCTTGCTCCGTCTGTGCGGGCAGAGTGATCGATGCTCCGCCCGGCAAGGCGACTTCGTAATAGATAATATCGGAGAACCTGCGGACGGGCGACGAGAGTCCAAAGGCCTCGCCAATCATGAGCCGAACGGTCGCGCCACCATTCAGTGTTGTCTCTGGAATGCTGTCTGCAGGATAGTGATGAAAGCTCGCTGCGCGCTCCTCTTCCTCATCCGGCAGGGCGTGCCATAGCTGCAGGCCGTGCATGCGGTAGGTTCCGTCAAAATCTTCAGGATAAGTCCGCTCGCTGTGGACCATGCCGGAACCGCAGACCATCAGATTGACCGCGCCCGGCTCTATACCTTGATCGGAACCCACGCTGTCGCGATGATGAATGCGGCCTTCGAACAGATAGGTCACGGTCGCGATCCCGATATGCGGATGCGGACGCACGTTCATTCCCTTGCCCGGACCCAATTCCGCCGGGCCGAAGTGGTCGAAAAAAACCCACGGGCCGATAGACCGCGCCCGCGCCTGCGGAACCGCGCGACGCACCTCGAACGCGCCGAGATCGTGCGTCTTCGGGACAAGCTTCTGCTTGATTGAGCCTGACTCGCTCTTATTCATGGTCCAACGAATAGGAGACCCCCTACCAATGCTCAAGCTCTACGATTGCTCGACTGCTCCCAGCCCACGCCGCGCGCGCATGTTCCTCGCGGAGAAGGGTCTTGAGTGGGAAACGGTGGAGATCGACCTGCGCAAGGGCGAGCAGCTCGGCGAAGCCTATCGTAAGGTTCATCCTGGCGGCATGGTCCCGGCGCTGGAGCACGACGGGCATGTTGTGACAGAGAACCTCGCCATTGCGGCCTATGTAGAAGCACTGCACCCGACCCCGGCCCTGCTCGGCACGACACCGATCGAGAAAGCACGCGTCGCGGAATGGAACGCGCGCTGCGAGATGGGTGGCCTGCTCGCCATTGCCGAAGCGCTGCGTAACTCTAGCCCGCATATGAAGGACCGCGCCCTGCCCGGACCCCGGCCCGTGCCGCAAATCCCTGAACTGGCCGAACGCGGCCGCATGCGCCTCGCCTGGTGGTTTAAGGCAATGGAACGCCGCCTCGCGGGCAATGACTACATGGCGGGAGGCTTTTACAGCCTCGCCGATATCACAGCGACGGTCGTGTTCGATTTCTCGGCTTGGGTGAAGGAACAGCCCGGCGACGATCATCCGAACTGCCACGCCTATATGGCGCGCATGCGCGAACGGCCGTCATACAGCCTTTGAGGTTGATCCTTAAGCGATCAGGGCTATTCATAACGGCATGAACGCACATACTCCCATTCAGATCGCAGCAGCGGAGCCGCTTGAACTTCCACGGATCCCGCGGCGATGGGGCAAGGCGCTGCACCACTTTCGTAAGCTGATCGCGGATAAGGAAGACACCGCGCAGGTCTTCCACATCACCAATAACCTGAACGGGACGGACCTGTGGAAGTCCTATAATGAGTTCGTCGCCACGCCTGAGGGCCAGGCGCGTTTTGCGCAGCACCGCTCCCTGCCCGCCATTCTCGACGACCGCGCCTTGCTCGGCGCCATGCCGGGGGGCTCGCTCGCAGCCGCCTATATCGAGTTCATGGATAGTCAGGGGCTGACCGCGCAGGGGCTGGTCGACGAGTTCGACAGCTTCGCCGCCGATGTCGACACGATCGACTCGCGCCCGCCGGAGTTTCGCTGGTACAACAACCGTCTGCGCGACACGCATGACATGCTGCACGTGCTGACCGGCTACAGCCGTGACGCGCTCGGCGAGACCTGTGTGCTGGCCTATAGCTATCAGCAGCACCGCGGCCTCGGTATTCAGTTCATAGCTTATATGGGCGCACTGGAAGTCCGCCGCTGGGCGCCGAAGGGATCGCCTGTCATCGGCTCGATCCGCGAAGCGGCGCGCCGGGGCAAGGCGGCGAAGAACCTTGAATATTATGACTTGATGGAGCTCCTGCCGCGTCCGCTCGACGAAGTGCGCGAGATGCTCGGCGTGCCGCCTATGACCGAGTACCCGAAGGTCCACGCCATGATGCTCGCCGAAGGGCTCGACCCGTTCGAAGCCATCAGCGGCCCTGTCGCGAGCACGGCCAAGGCGCTGAACAAGCCCAAGGCGGCTTAGCCCTAACATCCATTCAAACGTCCGATGAGCTTCTCGCTTGTCATTATTGCTCAAAGAAAAAGCCGCCCCGTGGGGCGGCTTTATCGTTTAGTCTTGTCGTCGAAGGGACGGCCTAGCGGCGGCGCTTCTTCTTGCTTGGGATCAGGCCTTCGATCTGGGCGCGTTTGCGGGCCAGTTTGCGGGCACGACGGACGGCTTCGGCCTGTTCGCGGACGCGCTTCTCGGATGGCTTTTCGTAATGCTTGCGGGATTTCATCTCGCGCAGCACACCCTCGTTCTGCAGCTTTTTCTTCAGCGCGCGCAGGGCTTGATCAACATTGTTCTGACGGACGTAGATTTCGACCATGTGAGTTCGACACTCTCTTTCTTGTTGAGCGTCTTCGCTCGGGCTGTCTTGTAGAGCGTCAAAGCTCAGTTTGGTTCCAATAGCAAAAGGCCCCGGGTTGCCCGCGGAGCCTGCGTTCTGCGGCAGCCTCTAGGCCCGATTCCGATATGGGGCAAGCCGTTTTTGCGGTTGGCAGGACGCGCACAAGCGCCATGATGGCCACATGGACTACACTAAGCCTTGCTATATCACCGCCGACGGTTTCCGCATTGCCACATATGCAGCGGGGCCAGAGGACGGTACGCCCGTCGTGCTTATCCATGGCTGGCCGGAGCTGGCCTATAGCTGGGCCAACGTCATGCCCGCACTCGCAGACGCCGGCTACCGCGTTTTCGCCTATGATCTTCTCGGCTTTGGCAAGTCGGACGCGCCGCACGGGCTTGAGCACTACACCATCGCCAATCTCGTCGGTCACTTGCAGGCGGTGCTCGATCATTACGACATGCAACGCGCGGTGATGATCGGTCATGATTGGGGCGGCATCGTGCTCTGGCATGCCGTGCGGATGTTGGAGCCGCGGACAATCGCCGCCATCAGCATCAGTACGCCGCATGTCGGTCGCCCGCCCGTCGATCCCATGGCGATCTTTGAGCGCCGTTTTGGCCGAGAGCACTATTTCCTGCGTTTCCGCGATGCACCCGAGGAGACAGCGGCCCTGTTTAATCAGGATACCGATGCCGTCTTCCGCATGATGTTCCGCACCACTCCGCCGGGCACCAAGATGGTCCCGGAGATGACTCACCTACCCGCACAGCTGAGAGCCTATCTCGACAGCGGAGCGCCGGAATTGCCGGGCTCAGTCGTCAAGCCGGAACAGCGGCAAGTCTATGCCGATCATTACGCCCGCACGGGCTTTCTCCCCGGCATGAATTACTATCGCAACACCACGCCCAATTGGGAGTTTGCGGAAGGGCTCAGCAAGCGGGTGCGTGTGCCGAGCCTGATGATCTCACCCGAGGATGATGTCTTCCTGCCGCCGAGCTCGACGGACGGCATGGTCGAGACGGTGCCCGACTTGACACGAGTCACGATCCCGGAATGCGGCCACTGGGCCATGTGGGACGCGCCGGACGCGGTGAACAGCGAAATCCTCGGATGGCTAAAGGCGCGCGGGCTCTAGTGCACGCTGAAGAGACTAGAGGTTCCCGCCGCTCCGCCCGAGCCTACTCCTCCCACCAGTAAGGCAGGCGCTTGGCATCGCCAGTCTCGACCTCGTTCATGGTCTCGCTTTCGTAGAGGCGGCCGCCGAGCATGACATGAGTCAGGCTTTCGGCGTTTGCAATGTCTTCCAGCGGATCGGCGTCCATGATCACCAGATCGGCGAGCTTGCCCACTTCGATTGTCCCGATGTCCCGGTCGAGACCGAGGTGGCGCGCCGGCTCCGTCGTCGCTGTCGAGAGCGCCTGGAGCGGGCTCATGCCGCCGCGCTGGAAGCTCTGCATCTCCCAGTGCGCGGCCAGTCCTTCTCGCTGGCCATGCGCCCCGATGGAGACGGGCACGCCCGCTTCCAACAACAACTTCGCCGCAGACGCCGCATCATCGTCGGCATAATCCTCGATCGGAGCCATCTGACGGCGGACGGAGCGAGACTGGACCATCGTCGGCGGGACGTGTTTGGATAGGATAGGATGCTTCCAGACATCGGTCGTCTGGTAGTAATAGTCCTCACCGCGCACACCGCCATAAGTCACGGCGAGCGTCGGCGTATAGGCGACGTTCGTCTGGCTGAACATTTGCACGACGTCGTCATAGATCTTCAGTGTCGGCAGATTGTGCTCCACGGAGGTATTGCCGTCCGCCACCAGCGCCATGTCCATGTGATACTGGCTACCGCCTTCTGCGACGACGAGAATATCCGCTTCACGCGCGGCGTGGGCGACCTGCTGTCGCTGGTCGCGGCGCGGCTGGTTGTAATTTTTCACAGCCAGCGCGCCCTGATCGGCAAGGCGATCGACATGCGCCTTGGCGTCCTCATAGTTCTCGATAGAGGCGTAGAAACCGGGGGCCTTGGCTCCGTAGATCACCTCGCCGGTCGAATAGATGCGCGGCGCTAGAAGCAGGCCAGCGCGCTGATATTCCGCGGCCGGAAAAATCAGTTCGGCGCGCGAGCTGGGGTCGAACACGGTCGTGACACCGAGCGCGAGCGTGGCGACCGTCTCCCAGTTCTGTTGCGGTACGAGACCGTCAACGCCCTGTGGCCCGTGTGCGTGAGCATCAATGAAGCCCGGCGTCACGGTTTTGCCGTCGAGATCAACAGTCTTGGTCCCGCGCGGAACGCTGACGTTCTCGCCAACCGCTTCGATCCGGTCGCCATCGATCAGGATAGTACCGTTCTCGATCACGCCGCCGTCTTCATCGGCCATGGTGACAATGCGCACATTGGTCAGCGCGACACGGCCGGTAGGCTTTGCGGTCGGCACAGAGATGTCTAGCGTGGCGCCGCGCTTGGGCGGCTCGAAGTCGTCCGCCATAATGTCTTCGATGTCGGCGGAGTAGAGCGTCGGGCCGAGTGACCAGGCGAGACGATTGTCCGCCGTCCAGCTCGGATAGGTCGCACCGCCTTCGCTGACTTTCACGACCGGCAGCGCCTTGGTGCTGCGCGACGAGGCCACCTTCTGCGGGCCGGGCAGCAGCGGCATGACGTAAAGATTGTAGTTCTCGCGGAAGGCCACATGGCGGCCATCGGGAGAAACGACGAAAGTCTGCGCCATCTTGTTCGCTGCGTGGACGCGCTCTTCGCCGCCCAGCAAGTTCACGCTGACCAGTTCGGATTGGTCGTCCACGAAGCGTGTGTAGAAGAGGCGCAAATCATCGCCGTCGAAATGCGGTGCGGAGCCGGACTTCGCGATGCGACGCGAGCGGTCCTCGCCCACGGCTTTGACGTAGAGACCCGCCTTAGCGGACCATTCCGGTGCAACCAGATTGCCGCCAGCACGCTTCTCATAGGTGAGGTACTCGCCCGATGGGGAAAGGCGCGGGCGGCGGTAGTGGCCAGGCTCAGCAGTGTGCGTAGTAATCGCCTTACTGCGCACATCGATGGTGTGGATAGCGGAGAGTTCCGCGTCATCCCAAGTGACGAAAGCGACAGAGCGGCCATCGCGGGAGAAGCTGGGATGGATCTCGCGGACGTTATCCGGCAGCGATGTTAGCCGCGTGACTCGGCCTGAGCGGTTGTCGCGCACATGCAGCTTGCCAAGGGCTTCAAACACAGTCTTGCGGCCATCCGGCGACACTTCCGCGAAGCGCGGCATCTGGACCGTCGTCTCGTCAGGCGACACGGCAACGGGGCTGCGCGGGGCAATGCGAACCTCGCGCGTGTCGTCCACGCGGAAGTCGATATGTTCGATGTTGTCGTCCGCCACATCCACGCGGTGGATGACGCCATTGGCCCAGAAGTACAGGCTCTCGCTATTCGGGCTCCAGTCCATGTTCGGGTAGACGCCGGTGATGGCCCAGGTCTCCTGCATGTCCTGATCGAGATGATCGAAGATCATGCGCTCTTCGCCGGATTCGAGGTTCTTCAGAAAGAGCTTGGACTCCGCGCGGACCCGTTTGACATAGACGAGGTGCTTGCCATCCGGAGACGGCGTCGGACGCACCGCGCCCCCTGCCCCACCAGCCGCGACAGAAGTCTCGCCCGTGTTCATGTCGTAGCGCTTGATCTGGAACAGCTCGGTGTTGGAATCCTGCGCATATTCGAAAATCGGTCCGGGCGTGACGTTCATGGAATAGTACAGGCCATCGCCATCCGGCGTGAACATCGGCTCGCCCAGCTCCTTCTGGTGAGCTTTGGACGGACGCTCGACCAGCTGCACGCCGCCTTGGCCCTTGCCGTTGGCCGCATACATCCAGATCTCCCCCACACCTGCGGAGCGAGACGTCGTGTAGTGCTTGCGCGCTGCGATGAAGTCGCCGGACGGGTGCCAGGTCGGGTTGTTCAGCAGGCGAAAGCTCTCATTCGTGACCTGTACCATGTCCGAGCCATCTGTCTTCATCGTCCAGATGTTGTCGCCGCCCGCGCGGTCCGAGGTGAAGGCAATGCGCGAACCATCGGGCGAAAACCGCGGCTGGAACTCCCACGCCATACCCGACGCAATCGCCGTGGCTTTACCGCCCGACACAGGCATGGTGTAGATATCGCCCAGCAGATCGAAGGCGATGGTGCGGCCATCGGGCGAGACATCGAGGCTCATCCACGTGCCTTCGGTGACATCGATGTCGATCGTCTTGGCCTCTCCGGGCGGGTTGTTGACGTCCCATTTCGGTTCTTTGTCGTCTTCCGCAAAGGCAGCGGTCGAGATCGAAAGTGCGGCAGAGGCCAGCAGGAGGCGTTTGAACATGATATTCCCCGGATGTGAGAGCTCCCCGCTAGCGGGTGCGCGGGGGCAAATCATTCGTCTTCGCCAGACAGGCGAAACAATGTCTTACGGCGTCGACTTGTCGTTTTTGGACTTTGACTTCGATTTGCCTTTCAAATCTTTCGGCACGGCATCCTGCATCGTCTTCATCAACGCGTTCAAATCACCTTGGAGAAAGACGGGCGCGTCGCTGTGCCGTTTCGCAGACTCCCAGGCGGCGAGCGCGCGAGCCTCGTCTCCGGGATCGCGGCGCAGGGCATAGGCTGCACCCTCGACATAGCCGAGCACCCCCAGATCCTCGCCAAAGCCGCGCTTACGCTCGACCAGCGCCAGCACGGAGCCGTAGTCCTTGGTCATCAGCTCCGCCTCGTACCAACGCGTCAGATAGGGACGGATGCGCCGGCGGTATTCGGCCGCATTGGTTGTCGTGGGCTGACTGGGGAGCTTGGCAGACGCCTTGCGGAGCGCGGCAATCCGCGCCGTGCTGGGCGGGTGTGTATCGTATCGAGCCGACTTCGTCTTGGTGGAGCGTTCCCGGGATTTCTCATTCGAAGAGGCCGCCTGTTCTGCCAAGAGATTGGTCCAGAGCTGGACGGCCGCATTCGGGTCGAAGCCGGCTTCCGTCGCGACTTCGAGCCCGACGATATCGGCTTCGAGCTCCTGCGAGCGTGAATAGGACGTCAGCGCCGATTTCCCGATAACAGCGGCCGCGAGATGGCCCAGCCCGCCGACTGCGAGACCTACGGAATTTGCAAAGCCTTCGGTATTGGCCGAGCGTAGCTGCCGTTTCAAACCATGCTTTTCGTAATAGTGCCCAAACTCGTGACCGAGGACTTGGGCCAGTTCGGCTTCGTTATCGACGCGCAGCAGCATGCCGGAATAGACCAGCATGGCACCGTTCGGCAGAATGCCCGCGTTGAAAGCCGGCGCTTCGATGAGATAGACGCGCAACTCTTCCGCGAATTCGCCGGAGACGGAGGCGGTCAGACTCTCGACATAGCTGACGAGAGCGGGGTCGGTGATCCGGGCGGACGATCCTGCAATCCCTCGCTCGACCTTGAGCGAGTTTCGCGCGACCTCCGCTTCGGGCGTGTACTCGTAGCTGCTGCTCTCCAGCACCTCGCCGGGCACGCGCTGCGACGTGTTGGCCGTCGCGCAGCCCGTGAGCGCGATGGCGGAAAGAATAGCGGTGGAATATCTGAACATGCGTCGGCTCCGGTCGTGCACAGCCATTGGGCTAGTGCGACAACCGGAGCCCGTCAAATGACGGAGGCGTTAGAAGCGTTTGGTGATCTCCGCACCATAGATCGACGGTTCGTTGAAGAAGCCGGTCAGATTGTTGAAGTCCACGCCGCCTTCTAGCGCGACCTCGCCGGTCAGATTGCGCACATAACCTGCGACTTCCCAATCGCCGCCCGCGTGGACATAGCCCGCGCGAAGGCCGATTTCGGTCAATGGCTCGGATTGGAATTCCTCCGACTCATAGAGGAAGAAGTTGACGGAACTGCGGTGCGCGATGTCGCCGAAGACGAACAACTCGCCGCTGCCGACGTCAAATCCGTAGCGCGCCGTCGCGTTGGCGATGAACTTCGGAGCCTGTGGCAGAGGGTTTCCGTCGATCTGCGCATTACCGGTCACGGGGTTGATCGGGTCGAGCACGGTACAGGCCGCACTGCAGGGCGCGACTTCGAGATTTGGATCGTCGATTTCCGTGTCGTTGATCGACATGCCCGCCGTAAACTGCAGCGCGTCGGTCGGATTGTAATAGGCGTCGATCTCGAAACCCCGGCCTTTGACGGAGTCGGCGTTGAACAGCTGGTTGAAGTTGCCGGCACCGCCAACGGCCGTCACCTGCTGATCGTTGGTGTTGTAGAGATAGGCAGAGGCATTCACGACGGCGCGACCGTCCGCGAAGCTGGTCTTCGCGCCGACTTCAAAGCTGTCGATAGTCTCAGTATCGGCCACGGTCACGACGTCGCCAAAGACGATGCGCCCCTGCACATTGGGGGTGCGGAAACCGCGCGCGTATCGGCCATAGACAGACACGTCGTCATTGATTTCGTAGTCCAGCGTGAAGTCACCCGAGAGCACTTCGTCGGACAGATCAGCCAAGACGGGCCCCAGCGTGCCGGAGCCGAACGGGCCGATCAGGCGACGCGCGGTGAAGTCCTTGCTCTCCGCCGTCGCACGCAAGCCGAGCGTCGCCGTAAGCTGCTCGGTCGCGTCCCAAACGACGCTCGTGAAGAGCGAGTAGGATTCCGTGTCCTGGTTCTGAATGGCCTGACCATTCACCGGGATCGGCGGCGTGATGGTGTCGAACGACAGCGACTCGATCTCGAGGTCTTCGAGGAAGATGAATGCGCCGATCGTGACGTTGACCGCATCAGACGCATCGAAATTGTAGCGCAGCTCCTGGGTCAGCTGGCTGTGATCGTTGATGTTGTCCTGGCTCTCGGCCGGAAACGGGATAAACCCGGGCTGGCTGTTGCCGAGAAAAGCGGCGCCGAAGCCGCCGTCAACATCGCCGCGCGCTTCAATGCGGACCGACTCGATCGCCGAAACGGATGTCACCGTACCGTTTCCGAGGCCCCATTCGGCCTTCAGGCTCGCTCCCACATTGGAGACGTCGAGCAGCTGCACGGCGTCGTTCGTCGCACTGAAGCGGTCAAAGCCGTCAACAATGCCGCCGCCCGGTGCGATTGCATTTGCCTGGAACGTCCGCGAGCCGCCGCGGAGCTGACGACCGTGGACATTGACCAGCACGTCGAGATCGCTGTTCGCTGGCTCGAAGCGCAGCTGCGCCCGGCCCGCGAGCTCATCAAAGCCCTCGAAGTCGTCTTCCGGCTGATCCGGGATGGTGTTTTCCACATAGGGGCTGCGGGTCTGGTAGAGCCCGGAGACGCGGGCGGAGACCGTATCGGACAGCGCACCGCCGACGGCCGCTTCCAGCGTACCCGTGTCGAAGCGGCCGTAGCTCGCCTTACCGTAACCGTTAAAGCCGTCCTCGACGTCAGGCTTCACGCTCTCGAATTTGATCACGCCGGCGGGTGTGTTGCGGCCGAACAGCGTACCCTGCGGCCCGCGCAGCACTTCCACGCGGTCGGTATCGAAGATCGGGAACCCACGCAGGATTGGGTTTTCCAGAACGACATCGTCATAGACAAAGCTGACCGGACCGTTCGCATTCAAATCGAAGTCGGTATTGCCGAGACCGCGAATATAAAAGCGCGGAAATGTCCGACCGAAAGAACCTTCCGCATAGACGCTGGGCACGCGTGCCGAGAGCGCGAGTATGTCTTCGGCCGCGCCGCGGATGGCTGTCAGCTCCGCGTCCTGAATCACATCGAGCGACAGGGCGACATCCTGGAGCGATTGCTCGCGCTTCTGTGCTGTGACGATGACCTCGTCGAGCGGCGCGTTCTGCGCGAATGCGGGAGTGAGCGCTGTGCTGGCAAACAGGACCGAGAGTGCGCCGATGCGGCGGGCGGTGTGGGACAAGGGGAAATCTCCAAGCGAAATGATGGGCTCCCTAAGATGCGCGTAGCGCGATAGGTCAAGCGCCGCCGCGCGCTTACACACTCACGTCAGCGTGAGGTCGAAGGTTTAACCAAAGAGTGTGGCAAAGCGGCCACAGTCAGTCAGTCGCTATACGAGCCGCGACTGTTCGACCGCTGCGCCGACAAACCCTGTAAACAGCGGATGCGGGGCAAAGGGCCGGCTTTTGAGCTCAGGGTGGAACTGAACACCGACGAACCACGGATGCTCATCAGTCGGTAGCTCCACGATCTCTGGCAAAACGCCGTCTGGCGACAAGCCGGAGAAATGCAGTCCGGCTGCCTCTAGCTGATCGCGATAGTCGATATTGACCTCATAACGGTGGCGGTGGCGTTCGCTGATCTCGGTCGCGCCATATTCGCGCGCGACGAGCGAACCGGGCGCGAGGCGCGCAGTGTAAGCGCCGAGACGCATCGTTCCGCCGAGATCCGTGTCCTTGGTCCGCTCCAGCCGTTCGTTGCCCTTGGTCCATTCGGTCATCAGCCCGACGACGTTCTCGCCGTCTTCACCAAACTCGGAACTGCTGGCCTCACCGATCTCGGCCATGTTCCGTGCGGCCTCGACAACCGCCATCTGCATACCGAGGCAGATACCAAAATAAGGTATGTCCTTCTCGCGGGCGTAGCGTACGGCCTTGATCTTGCCTTCACTTCCGCGCGAGCCGAACCCGCCGGGCACGAGAATACCGTTCGCGCCCTTGAGTACGGCTTCGGGATCGGACGTCTCGAAGTCTTCGGCCTCGACCCAGCGGATCTTGACCTTCACATTATTGGCGATGCCCCCGTGGACCAGCGCCTCGGTGATCGACTTGTAGGCGTCAGGCAGCACGGTATATTTGCCGACGACCGCGATTTTCACGACACCGTCGGGATTGCGCAGCGTGTCGTCGATCTGCTCCCACTTCGTTAGATCGGCGGCGGGCGCGTCGTCTATGCCGAAATGAGCCAGAACTTCGCTGTCCAAGCCTTCGTCGTGATAGGCGAGTGGCACGGCGTAGATCGAGCTGGCGTCCAAACCCTGAATGACCGCGCCTTCGCGGACGTTACAGAAGCGCGCGATCTTGCGGCGCTCCCCATCCGGGATTTCGCGCTCTGACCGACACAGCAGAATGTCAGGCTGAATACCGATTGAGCGCAGCTCTTTGACCGAGTGCTGGGTTGGCTTGGTCTTCATCTCGCCCGCCACCGCGATATAGGGCAGCAAGGTGACGTGCAGGAAGCAGGTCTGGCCGCGCGGGAGTTCCTGGCCAAGCTGGCGCAGCGCCTCGAAGAACGGCAAACCTTCGATATCGCCGACCGTGCCCCCGACCTCACACAGAACGAAGTCGACCGGTTCGCCGTCCTCACCCAAGGCAGGAGAGCGCACGAAGTCTTTGATTTCATTCGTGACGTGCGGGATGACCTGCACGGTTGCGCCGAGATAATCTCCGCGGCGTTCCTTTGCTATGATGTCGGAATAGATGCGGCCCGTGGTAATATTGTCGGCCTGCGTCGCAGATACCCCGGTAAAGCGCTCGTAATGACCGAGATCGAGATCGGTCTCCGCCCCGTCATCGGTCACATAGACTTCGCCGTGCTGATAGGGACTCATCGTGCCCGGATCGACGTTGAGATAGGGATCGAGCTTGCGCAGGCGGACAGAATAGCCCCTCGCCTGCAACAGCGCGCCGAGCGCGGCAGAGGCCAAGCCCTTGCCGAGCGACGACACGACGCCGCCGGTAATGAAAATGTATCGCGGCGTGTGGCTCATTGGACCATGCGGCTCCGATGGCCGGGCCCGAAAATGAGCACGGCGTTTACTCGTCGTTGTCAGTGGGGTCCGTCTGAATAACAGGCTCTTCCGACGGGGTTACGCCATCGACCGAATCGGGGACCGTCGTCAAGGCGTCGACCTCGTTACCCACATCTCTTCGAGAGGTGTTCTGATTTTCCATGCCGAAGACAACGGAAAGCAGGAGCGACAGGATCAGGAAGACCGTACCGAGAATGGCCGTCATGCGGGCGATATTGGTGGTGGCCGAACGACCCGACATGAAGCCGCCCCCGCCGCCTCCACCGCCGCCGATACCCAGCGCGCCGCCTTCGGAGCGTTGAATGAGAATTAGTCCGGTCATGATGACCGAGACAATAAGCAGGATGACGAGCAGGACTGTGGACATGCGAGCGGGACCGATACGGCTGCGTGGGTTTAGACCGCGCGCCCTTAAACGGACCCTCGCGCTTTATCCAGCGACAATGTCGGCGGCACGGCGGGAGAGCGGTCAGACGCCCGTGCAGTTACGTTCCTCTGAGCGGCCTTTCAGATAGGCACGGCGGACGAGACCGCGCTCATAGGCGTTTCGGGCGTCGCGCTCGTTCTTGGCCGCACCCGTGACCGCGCGCACGACTCCGCGGAAGGGAATCAGCACGCTGCCGACAGCAGACGATGCGGCGTTCAGCTGATTACGCTCACGCATGATGTCCTCCTCCTCCGGAACATCTAGGTCGGCACCGAGCAGCGAGTCTAGCTTTTCGACTTCCGAGCGAATGGTCGAGCAATCCGTCGGCAAACCCAAGTAGGGATTGGACATCTGCGACAGATATTTCGGAATCTCGATCTTTGTCAGCCCAACATCCTGCGCCGGCGTCAACAGCACGGCCTCACCGTCGGCCACGTCATCCCCTGCGAATTGGCGATTGTCGGTCGAAGCGCATGCTGAGAGCAGTGCCGCAGTCAGAATAGCAGGCAGCAGGGTAGAGTGTTTCATGAGCGCCTAATGCCGCAGCTGACGCCTTCGTTCCAAATCTAGTCGATCAGACCCGTCATAGGTGAGCTCGCGACGGCATAGGCCTTGCGTTCGATACGACCGGCTAGAAAGGCTTCGCGGCCAGCAATGACAGCGTGACGGAAAGCCCGCGCCATGCGAATCGGATCCTTTGCACCCGCAATCGCCGTGTTGGCGATGATCCCGTCGCAGCCCAGCTCCATCGCAGCCGCCGCTTCCGACGCCGTGCCCAGTCCCGCGTCCACCAGCACAGGGACGTTCACAGCCTGGCGCACTAGTTGAATATTCGTTGGATTGAGCAAGCCAAGGCCAGAGCCGATCGGCGCGGCCAGTGGCATGATAGCCGCCGCGCCTGCGTCTTGGAGCTTTTGGCAATAGACCGGATCGTCCGTACAATAGACCATGACGTCGAAACCGTCAGCGACGAGCAGTTTCAGGCTCGACAGCGTCTCGGCCATGTCGGGATAAAGATGCACGTCGGATAGAACTTCGAGCTTCACGAGGTTCCAGCCGCCCGCCTCGCGCGCCAGACGCAGCGTGCGCACTGCATCCTGGCCCGTGTAGCAGCCGGCGGTGTTGGGCAGATAGGTGACCTGATCGGGCTTTAGATAGTCGACCAGCATGGGCTCATCCGGGTTCGACAGATTTACCCGACGCACGGCGACGGTCACGATTTCCGCGCCAGAGGCGTCCAGCGCATCCGCGTTTTGCTGATAGTCCGCAAATTTGCCCGTGCCGATAATCAGCCGCGAATTGAACCTGCGGCCCGCAATGACGAGAGGATCAGCGGACATCTATCCACCTCCGATGAAGTGTATGATCTCAAGCTGATCGTGATTGGCGAGAACCGTCTTGGCATAGGCGCTCTTCGGCACGACTTCGCGGTTGCGCTCCACGGCGATCTTGCGCTCCGGCCAGCCGAAATGCGCGAGCAGCCCAGCAACGCTCAGCCCCTCCGGCAGGTCGTCATGGTCTTCGCCATTGATGATAAGATGCATTCGAAGTCCGCTTGTTAGAACAGCAGCGCGCCGCTAACACGCCCCCTTTGTCACTCCAAGCGCCCACATGACTTTAGCTGTCCACTTCATCAACGGCCCCAACCTCAACCGTCTCGGCACGCGCGAGCCGCAGGTCTATGGCATCCAGACCCTGGCCGATATCGAAAATATGATCCGCGAGGTCGGCACGGCGGACATCACCTTTCGTCAGAGCAATGTCGAAGGCGAGCTGGTCAATTTCATTCACGCGGCGGCTGACGCGGGCGCGGCGATCGTCATCAACCCAGCCGCCTATACCCACACGTCTGTTGCGCTGCATGACGCGCTGAAGTCGGTTGATGTGCCCAGCGTGGAGATCCACCTCTCCCAGCCCGCCAAGCGCGAGACCTTCCGTCAGCGCTCGCTGGTTGCCGAAGCCGTCACTGGTACGATCAGCGGCTTCGGGGCACAAAGCTATATTTTAGGGCTGCACGCCGCGGTGAATTTGCTTAAGGCGCGCAAACGCTAACCGTAAAAAGGGATGCCATGGCTGCGAAGAAGACAGACCGCGAACTCGACCTGATCAAGGCGCTCGCAGAGATATTGGACAGCACCGAGCTGACCGAGATCGAGATGAAGCGCGACGGGGTGAAAATTCGCGTCTCCAAGCAGACCGGTGGCGGCGGACAGACTGTTTTCGCCTCCGCCCCTGCAGCCGCCGCCCCTGCCCTCTCTGCTCCCAGCGCTCCTGCTGCGACGCCCATGCCGCAGGAACCCGCCAAGGAAGACCACGCCAACGCGACCAAATCACCGATGGTCGGCACCTGCTATCTCCGCCCCTCGCCCGATGCAGACCTCTTCGCGGAAGTCGGCGAACAAGTAAAAGAAGGCGACACCATCATGCTCGTCGAGGCGATGAAGACATTCAACCCGATCACCGCGTCCAAGTCCGGCACGCTGTCGGCGGTTTTTGTCGATGACGCGTCTCCTGTTGAGTTCGGCGATTCGCTGTTCGTGATCGACTGATGGTCTCCAAGGTCCTGATCGCGAACCGGGGCGAGATCGCCCTGCGCATCCACCGTGCCTGCAAGGAGATGGGGCTGTCCTCCGTCGCCATCCACTCCACCGCCGACCGCGATGCCATGCATGTCCGGCTGGCGGATGAGAGCGTCTGCGTCGGCCCGCCGAGCAGCGCGGAGAGCTATCTGAATATTCCGGCCATTATCGCGGCCTGCGAAATCACGGGCGCGGACGCCGTTCATCCCGGTTACGGCTTTCTGTCGGAAAACGCTCGCTTCGCCGAAATCGTCGAAGCCCACGGCATCACTTTCATCGGCCCCACGGCCGAACACATCCGCATCATGGGCGACAAGATCACGGCCAAGCAGACGGTGGCTGCGGCGGGCATTCCCGTCGTTCCCGGCAGCGACGGCGCAGTCGAAGGGTTCAAGGAAGCCAAGGTAGCCGCTAAAAAGATTGGCTTTCCCGTTCTGATCAAGGCGGCGGCGGGCGGCGGTGGACGCGGCATGCGTCTGGCCAAAACCGAAGCCGATCTGGACGAAGCGCTCCGCTCTGCACAGACCGAAGCCGAAGCCGCTTTCGGCAATGGTGCGGTCTATCTGGAGCGCTACCTCACTGGCCCTCGCCACATCGAGATCCAAGTTCTCGCCGACACGCATGGCAATGTCGTTCACCTCGGCGAGCGCGACTGCTCGCTGCAGCGTCGCAATCAGAAAGTACTCGAAGAGGCTCCCTCGCCCGTGCTCTCACCGGAAGCACGCGCGGAAATCGGCCGCATCACGGCCGACGCAGTCAAGGCCATTGGCTACCGCGGCGCAGGCACGGTCGAATATCTTTACGAGAATGGCGAGTTTTTCTTCATCGAGATGAATACGCGTCTACAGGTCGAACACCCCGTCACAGAGGAAGTCACCGGCATCGACCTCGTGCGCGAGCAAATCCGCGTCGCGTCGGGTCTGCCGCTGAACTACACGCAGGACGACGTGACCTTCAACGGCCACTCCATCGAGTGCCGGATCAATGCCGAACATCCCTTCACCTTCGCGCCCAGCCCCGGCGGGGTCGAGGAATTCCATGCTCCCGGCGGAATGAATACCCGTTTGGATTCAGCGCTTTACACCGGATACCGCGTGCCCCCGCATTATGACAGCCTCATCGGTAAGCTCATCGTCTGGGGCAATACGCGCGAAGGTGCGATCCTGCGCCTGCGCCGCGCGCTGGGCGAGATGGTCATCACCGGCATTACGACGAATAAGGCGCTCCATGAGGCCCTGATCGAGGACCCGGAGTTTCAGGCCGGCGATTACGACATTCACTGGCTTGAGCGCTGGCTGGAAGCGCGAAAATCATAACGCAGTCGCGCGCCCTTCCATTCCGCAGCCAAGCCGTTAGAGCCGCGCCATGCTCCTCGTCATCGACAACTATGACAGCTTTACCTTCAACCTCGTGCACTATGCGCAGGAGATGGGCGCCGAAACCCATGTCGTGCGCAATGACGAGATCGGCGTCGGGCAGGCACTGAGCTCGGGCGCGAAGGCCGTGCTCCTCTCCCCCGGACCGAAGACGCCGGATGAGGCGGGCATCTGCCTCGAGCTGATCGAGCAAGCCCCGGACGACTTGCCCATTCTCGGCATCTGCCTCGGGCAGCAGTCCATCGGACAGGCCTTTGGCGGCAAAGTGATCCGCGCCAAGCAGATCATGCACGGAAAGACGTCGCCCGTGCACCACGACGGCACCGGATTGTTCGATGGGCTAGAGAGCCCCTTCACCGCGACGCGTTACCATTCTCTCTCGGTCGAGCGCGAGAGCTTGCCGGGAGAGCTGCTGGCCAATGCCTGGACGGAGGACGGCGAGATCATGGGCCTCCGCCACGCCACGCGGCCGATCCACGGCTTGCAATTCCATCCGGAGTCGATCGCGTCGGAGAATGGTCACACGCTGATCGCAAAGTTCCTCGAAATCGCGGGCATCCGTTGACCTTCGACGCAAGCATCCTGCGCACGCTCTCGCGCAACGAAAGGCCTGAGCCAGATGCTCTGCGCGCCGCGCTGACGAGCATCCTGTCTGGCGAGGCGCAGTCGGAGCAGATCAGCGCCCTTATGCTGGGCCTTGAAATGATTGGGCTTACGGGGCGCGAAGTCGCTGTCGGCACGGAAGTCATGCGCGCCAATATGGTCCCGGCGCAGGTCTCCGGCGACGTTATCGACATCGTCGGCACGGGCGGTACGGGCCTGCACACACTGTCCATCTCGACCGCCACTGCCATTGTCTGCGCCGCCGCCGGAGCCAAAGTCGCCAAACACGGCAATCGCGCTGCGAGTTCTCTTACCGGGACAGCAGACACTCTGTCCGAGCTCGGTGTCAATCTCGGCGTCACTCCGGAGCGCGCGGCCGAGATCATCGACGACATCGGCATCGGCTTCCTCTTCGCGCCTAACCACCATCCCGCCATGCGTCATGTCGGTCCGGCGCGCCGTGCGCTTGGCATCCGCACCCTGTTCAACATGCTCGGACCGATGAGCAATCCGGCAGGCGCCAAGCGCATGCTGCTGGGCGTCTGCGATGACAGCTGGCGCGCACCGATGGC
>CALDUL010000062.1 GCA_937923575.1 uncultured Algimonas sp. | reverse complement strand
ATGCGGGACGCTGGTGTCGAGATCACTGGTCGCCCGGCCGAGCAGGCGAGCATTTGGACCTATGTCTTGCTCAATCTCCTGCCCTTCATCCTGATTTTCGGCATCGCCTTCCTGATTATTCGCCAGATGCAGAAAAACGCCGGCGGCGGCGCCATGGGCTTTGGCAAGTCCAAGGCCAAGCTGCTGACCGAGAACACCAAGCGCGTGACGTTCGATGACGTGGCGGGCGTGGAGAGCGCGAAGGAAGACCTGAAAGAGGTCGTCGAGTTCCTTCGCGATCCGAGCAAATTCACGCGTCTGGGTGCGCGTATCCCGACCGGCGCACTGCTGGTTGGCCCTCCCGGAACGGGTAAGACGCTGCTGGCCCGCGCTGTCGCGGGTGAGGCGGGCGTGCCGTTTTTCACCATCTCCGGCTCCGACTTTGTCGAGATGTTCGTCGGCGTCGGCGCGTCACGTGTGCGCGAGATGTTCGCCGAAGCGCGCAAGCATGCGCCCTGCATCATATTCATCGACGAGATCGACGCCGTTGGCCGTCACCGTGGTGTCGGCACTTCCGGCGGACATGAGGAACGCGAACAGACACTCAACCAACTGCTGGTCGAGATGGATGGTTTCGAAGGTCAGGAAGGCATCATCATCGTTGCCGCCACCAACCGTCCAGACGTGCTGGACAAGGCCCTGCTGCGTCCCGGCCGCTTCGACCGTCAGATCGAAGTGCCTTACCCCGACATCATGGGCCGCGAGAAGATCCTCGAAGTCCACATGCGCGGCAAGCCGATCGCGGCCGACGTCGATGCGAAATATGTCGCCCGCGGCACCCCTGGTTTCTCCGGTGCGGATCTTGCCAACCTCGTCAACGAAGCGGCGCTGCTGTCGGCCCGTCGCAACAAGCTGAAGATCACCATGCGCGAGTTTGAGGATGCACGTGACAAGGTGATGATGGGCGCGGAGCGCCGCACGCTCGCCATGAGTGACGAGGAGAAGGCGATGACGGCCTATCACGAGGCTGGCCACGCCATCGTCGGGCTGAATATGCCGGGCTCTATGCCGATCCATAAGGCGACTATCATTCCGCGCGGTCGTGCGCTGGGCATGGTTCAATACCTGCCGGAGCGCGACCAGATTTCGCAAAGCCGTCAGGAAATGATCGCCCGCATGGCCATGGCTATGGGTGGCCGCGCTGCCGAAGAGCTGAAGTTCGGCTATGACAAGGTTACCTCTGGTGCGAGTTCCGATATCGAGCACGTCACCCGGATCGCGACCTCCATGGTCACGGAATGGGGCTTGTCTGATGCCGTCGGTCCGATCGCCTATAAGGACACGGATCAGCAGAGCTTCATGCCTGGCATCGGGCGCGGTAGCTCAATCTCTCCCGAAACGGCCAAGCTAATCGAGAGCGAAATCAAGCGTTTCGTCACTGAGGCGCACGACAAGGCGCTCTCAATCCTGAAAAAGAAAAAGAAGGATTGGTACGCTCTGGCCGAAGCCCTGCTGGAATATGAAACGCTGTCTGGCGAGGAAATCCGTGCTCTGCTGGAAGACGGCGAGAAGCCGCATCGCCCGGACGGCAGTGGCAAGCGCCCGAAGGTCAGCCCCGTGCCGACCACGCGCGGACCCAAGCCAATTGGCGGCGCGGCCACGGCTCGGGACGTCGACCCGGAAAGCTAATGCACGCTTGAGATCAAGAGTTCAGCCCCGCCGTTCCGGCGGGGTTTTTTATTTGCGGAACGTCTTGGGCCGGTGGCCGTAGCACTGCCCAATCCAAACGCATCTGAAAGTGCTTCCATGAAAATTCTGATGGTCCTGACCTCCCACGCCGAGCTTGGCGATACTGGCAAGAAAACCGGCTTCTGGCTCGAAGAGTTCGCCGCGCCATACTATGTCTTCCGCGATGCGGGGGCGGAGGTCACGCTTGCCTCGCCGGACGGCGGCAAGCCTCCGCTCGATCCCAGCAGCAATACGCCCGACGCGCAGACCGAAGCGACCGAGCGCTATAAAGGTGACGAGGACGCGCAGAAGCGGCTCGCCAACACGGTCAAACTCGCCGATATCGATGCCGCCGATTTTGACGCCGTCTTCTATCCAGGCGGCCACGGTCCGCTGTGGGACCTCGCCAATAGCGACGATAGCATCGCGCTCATCGAAGCCTTTGACCGCGCTGCCAAACCTATCGGCGCCGTCTGCCACGCGCCGGGTGTTTTCAAATCGACCAAGGGCGCAGATGGCAAGCCGCTAGTATCCGGCAAGACCGTCACGGGCTTCACCAATACCGAGGAAGAAGCGGTCGAGCTCACTGACGTCGTGCCGTTCCTGGTTGAAGACATGCTCAAGCAGAACGGTGGTCACTATGAAAGCGGTGACGACTGGGCCGAGTTCGTCGTGACCGACGGGTTGCTCGTGACTGGGCAAAACCCGGCCAGTTCCGAGAAGGCAGCCGAAGCGATCTTGGCGCTGTTGAGGTAAGCGCAAGCCTACTCCTTAAGCATCCAGTCTTCCGGTCGCGGCCGGTCATAACCCCCGGGCTTCCATTCCTTTCGCCAAAGGGTCGGCAGGCCCGCCAGCACCCTCATCAAAGAAGGCTCTGACTCCGCGCGCACAACTGCAACTTAAAGGCTGGAAACCCACCGGACAGCTTGGCGCAACATCTCCGTCACGTTAGGCGGGCATGTGTTCCACCGACCGCAGATCATGGGCGTGCTCAACGTCACACCGGACAGCTTTTCCGATGGCGGCACCCATGTCGATCTGGACGCGGGCGTGCGAGCCGCGCGCGCCATGATTGCCGCGGGTGCGGACATCATCGACAT
>CALDUL010000061.1 GCA_937923575.1 uncultured Algimonas sp. | reverse complement strand
CGCGGGTTGCCGTCGATCTCGCGCTCCAGCGCAATGGAGATGGCGAAGTGCGGGATGCCGTGCAGGAAATTGGTCGTGCCGTCGATCGGGTCCACGATGAAGCGGTGGGACTTGTCCGTGCCGACGATCTCGCCGCGCTCTTCCATCAGAAAACCGTAGCCGGGCCGCGCGTAGGACAGCTGGTCGTGGATGGTCTCTTCGGCTTTGCGGTCGGCCTTGGAGACGAAATCGCTCGGCCCCTTGCGGCTGACCTGCAGCGTTTCGACCTCGCCGAAATCACGCAGCAGATCGCGCGAGGCTTTCCGCGCCGCGTGCTGCATGACCTGCATGATGGCTGACATTCCGGACATGGGAAAACCTTAGCGTTCGCGCCAGAGCGCGGTGAGGGCGAGACGGCTCGCTATACCGGCCGCAAGACCGACAATCGCCGCCAGACCGCGCCCTGTGCCAAAGATCGCTTGCGTTGCAAGCGCTGTGAGCACGAGAACTGCAATCGGTATCAGGCGCAGCAGGGTGAGGCGGGTGGCGGGGGTCATGGAGCGGCGGGGATAGGCGAGTTTGGGCAGGACGGGAAGGGGGAGGTTCGGCTCAGCCCCGCCATCCCGGACAAGGGCGATGCCCGCCGATCCGGGACCTAACGGTGAGCAAGGCGTTGATTTGGTTTTGCAGCCGATAGGTTCCGGCTCTGCGCTCGCTCTGCGCGCTCGGCCGGGATGACGGGAGGAAAGGCGTCGGTCGGACGGCAACGACCTTCGGTGAGCCTGGGAAAGACCCTACTCTGCCCGCTTCACATAGCTGCCGTCTTCCGTGTTGATGATCAGACGCTCACCGACGCCGACGAAAGGCGGCACATTGGTGCGCACGCCATTGGTCAGTATGGCGGGCTTGAACGAATTGGCGGCCGTCTGGCCTTTTACCACGGGCTCCGTCTCTGCGACTTCGAGGATCACCTGATCCGGGATCTTCACGGCGAGCGCGCGGTCCTCATAGAACTCCAGCTCCACCTCCATGCCGTCGGAGAGGTATTGCGCAACGTCGCCGACGAATTCCTCGGCAAGATTGATCTGCTCGTAATTCTGCGAGTTCATGAAGACGAGCATGTCGCCGTCCTTGTAGAGATAGGAGTGGGGCTTCTGCTCCAGCCGCACACGCTCCACAGTCTCGGCGGCGCGGAAGCGCTCATTCAGCTTGCGGCCGTCCTCGATATTCTTCAGCTCGACCTGATTGAACGCCCCGCCCTTGCCGGGTTTGACGGCGTTCGCCTTCACCGCGATCCAGAGCCCTCCCTGGTGCAGGATGATGTTGCCGATTCGGATTTCGTTACCGTTCAGTTTTGCCATGCAGCGCGGCTACAGCACACAAAGCCCGCGCACAACAGAAACACCCGATACGGAGCGCAGCGGAGTGGCTGTAGTGGTGTTTCTGTTAGCGTCCGACGCAGGAGGACCGTCGAGCGCAGTTCGAACCCCGGCGTATCTGCCGGCACGGGCGCGAAGCGGGCGAGTGGGAAAAGTCAGGCAAAGATCAAAGCTAGAGTGGGTCGTCTCTCTCCCTCTAGGGAGGAGGACAATCAGTCGTCGTTAGCGAGAGGCCGCAAGTTAGGACTTCGACCGCTCACGCGATCGTCCCGCCTCATGAGGCGGGGTTCCAGCTTCGCTGGACTGTCCTTCGGACGCTAACAGAAATACCACAACAGCCCCTTCGCTCCGCTACGGAGCGGGTATTTCTGTTGTAGGCGCCGGGAGCATCCAGACGCTTGTTCTGGTCTATCTCGGCGTCATTCTGATCCCACCATCCATCCGAATGCACTCCCCATTGATGTAATCATTCTCGACGATCTGCTGGCTCAGCATCGCGATCTCGTCCGGTTTGCCCAGCCGGTTCGGGTAGAGCACCGTATTCTCCAGCGCCGTGAAGATATGCTCCGGTAGCGTGTCGAACAGGGGGGTGTGGATCAGGCCCGGCACGATGGTGTTGCAGCGCACGCCGACTTGGGCGAGGTCGCGGGCAATGACGATGGTCATGCCGATGACGCCGCCCTTGGACGCGGAATAGGCGACTTGCCCGATCTGGCCTTCATAGCCCGCGACCGACGCCGTGTTGATGATCACGCCGCGTTGGCCGTCCTCGGTCACCGGCTCCTGCTTGGACATCTGCTGCGCGGCGAGGCGGGCGACGTTGAATGTGCCGATCAGGTTCACGTCCAGCACGCGTTTGAAGACGTCGAGCGGGTGCGGCTCGTCTTTTTTGGCGTTGTAGGTCTTCGCGGCCGAACCGATGCCCGCGTAATTGTTGCAGATATGCAGCCCGCCGAAATGATCGGCGATATCCGCGATGATTTCTGCCACGCGGTCTTCGTCTGTCACATTGGCGTTGTAGTATTTGACTGCGCCGCCCAGCTCTTTGGCCAGGGCTTCGCCGCGTTCGTCATTCATGTCGAGGATCGCGACTTTCGCGCCGTGCTCGACATAGCGCCGCACGGTGGCTTCGCCCAAGCCCGATGCGCCGCCGGTGACGAGCGCGACTTTACCTTTGAGTTCCATGATGTGTCCTGTGAGTTCCGAGGCCTAGTTGTGCAGCGAACGGTAGTTCTGCGAGAAGACGTCCCGCCCGATAATCAGCTTCATCACCTCGGAGCTGCCTGCCAGAATGCGGTTGATGCGCGATCCGGTGAACATGCGAGAGATGGGATATTCGTCCATATAGCCCGCGCCGCCGTGGAGCTGCACGCCTTCGTCCATCATCTTCCACTGGATTTCGGACCCCAGAAGCTTGGCCTTGGCGGCTGCGTTCGCGGTCAGCAGGCCCTGATTGTTGAGCGTCACGAGGTGGTCGACATAGACCTGCAGCATGTCGATCTCGGCGTCGAGCTCCGCCATCTTGAACTGCGTGTTCTGCATGTCGGACAGCTTCTTGCCAAAGACATTGCGCTCCATGACGAAGTCGCGCGTGAGGTCGAAAGCGTGGCGCGCGGACGCCGCGTAGCCGACCGCGGCGATCAGGCGTTCCTCGGCCAGCCCTTCCATCAGATGCATGAAACCCCGGCCGGGCGTGCCCATGATATTCTCTCGCGGGATGACGACGTCATCGAAGAACAGCTCGGCCGTGTCCTGCGCGGGCTGGCCCATCTTCTTGAGATTCTGTCCGCGCTCGAAACCTTTCATGCCGCGCTCGACAATGACCAGCGTCATGGCGTGCTTGTTCTCCGGCTCCGTCTTGCCTTCGGGAATATATTTCGCCGCGACGATGACGACGTCGGAATTGATGCCATTGGAAATGTAGGTCTTGGAGCCATTGAGCACGAGGTGATCGCCCATGTCTTTGACGGTGGACTTCATGCCGGACAGATCGGAACCCGCGCCGGGCTCGGTCATGGCCACGGCCAAGATAGTGTCGCCAGAGACGCAGCCGGGCAGAAAGCGGTCTCGCTGCTCCTCATTGCCGATGGTCTTGAAATAGCGACCGACGAGGCGCGCATGCAGCGTTGCGTAGAACTCGCCCGTTTCCGCGCGGCAGCTCTCCTCGATCATGATCTGGCACCAGCGGAAGTCGTCATCGCCCAGCCCGCCATATTTCTCGTCCGGCCAGACCATCAACATGCCGCGGTCGCCCGCCTTCTTGAATGCGGAGCGGTCCACGATCCCGGCTTCCCGCCATTCCGCCATATGCGGCTTGATCTCTGTTTCCAGAAATTGGCGGTAGGCGTCGCGGAACAGATTCTGTTCCTCGGTGAACTGGCGCATGGCGGTACTCTCCCCTGATTTGCCCCATAGCTAGGCGAGAGGGGCGGGACCTTCCAAGCGCGCAAGGCGTCGCGGCATGCGCTTATCAAGTGGGCGATGGGATGAGCACGCGCGGCACGGGGATCATCAGCCCCGCGAGGCGTTGCGCGTGGCCTTTGCCCTGCGGGTCGAACCGCATGGATGCCATCCCGCCGCCATCCAGCGCGCGGGCGATGAGAATGTTGATGGAGTCTGATCCGGGAAGGGACCAGCGGGAGATGGGGCCGACGTCTGCGAAAATATCTCGCACGGCCTCTTCGCTCACCGCGGCCCAGATCCACGGCAGCAGCGCGGGCGACCGCGCGATTATGCCGATATTGCTCATGTCCCCCTTGTCGCCGGAGCGCAGGAGAGCGAGCTGATCAAGGCGCGCGGTCGTATCGGCGTGGCCTTCGGGAACAGGCGGCGGAGTGTGGGCGACAGGCTCGGCGGGGATCGACGGCGCAAATCCGAAAGCCGCGCCATCCATCATCGCCGTGACCTCGGACTTCGGCAGCAACAGGCTGAACAGCCGCGTCACCGCCTGCGGCCGGGCGCGGGCTCCCGTGTAGAGCGACAGCCCCGGCGGCGCGGCGAGCGCGAAGCCGAGTGCTTCCTTGGAGAAGATCGCACAGCCACGCTTGTCGGCATGGCGGACAGAGAGGCGGAAGGTGATCTGGTCGTCCGGCGCGCCGATCCATTCGGTCTGCGCATGGCTGAAGTCGGGCAGGCCTATCGCCTCTAACTTGGCGCTGCTGCGGGACAGCGCGGCATCGAACATGATTTGCGCCTTGGCCTCTGCGTCCGTGCCGACCATGAAAAACAGCGGGCTGATGCGGTAGCCGTCCGAGACGGTGACGGAACACTTCAAGCTATCGGGAATGCCGCGGCCCTTCGCGCCGATCACCCTCACGCGGTCCACGCCGACTTCGTCCGCGCTGACCTGAGTGAAGTCGCAAATGACGTCGGGCAGGATATATTCCGCCGGGTCGCCGATCTCGTAGAGCATCTGTTCCAGCACGGTCCCGCGCGTGACCCTGCCGCCTGTGCCGTCCGGCTTGGTGATGACGACGCTTCCGTCCGCACTCACTTCCGCGACCGGATAGCCGATGTCGACCAGCCTATCGGCCACGTTCTTCCAGTCCGTATAATTTCCGCCCGTCGCCTGTGGTCCGCATTCGATCAGATGCCCGGCGAGGCTGCCTTGGGCCAGCAGATCGAGATCGTCCGCGCGCCAGCTGAACGCGTGGATCAGCGCGCCCAGCGTCACCGCGCTGTCCACGACGCGGCCGGTGATGACGATGTCCGCACCTCCGTCCAGCGCAGCCGCAATGGGAAAGGCGCCGAGATAGGCATTGGCTGACACGATGCGATCCAGCTCCGGCAACGGCTCGCCGGAGAACATGTCGGACTTACCGTCGAGCAAGCCCAGCCGGTCCATCAGATCGTCGCCCGTCACGACGGAGACACGCAAATCCAGCCCCGCTTTCGCCACCAGCGCCCGCACCGCCTGCGCGCAGCCCTCCGGGTTCACCCCGCCCGCGTTAGAAATCACGCGCACACCCGTCTGCGCGATGCGGGGGAGGTGGCCCTCGATCTGCGTCACGAAGTCGGTCGCAAAGCCGGCGCTCGGGTCGCGCTCGCGCATCCGCGCCAGCAGGCTCATCGTAATCTCGGCGAGGTAGTCAAAGACGAGATAGTCGAGCGGCCCCCCTTCTGATGTTGTGTGGTCCAGCAGCTGCCCCCATGCCATGTCGCTCTCGCCCCAATAGCCCGCGGCGCCGCCGATGTGGATGGTGCGTGGGATCAAAGAGGTCATGGCGCATGGATAGCAGAGCCGCGGGCATGAGGCGCGGCGTTTCGCGCGATCATCACACTCGCGTCACCCCGTCGCGTTCTTAACCCGCTTGCTCTATATGACTGTTCATGCGCCTGCTTTTGACACTCTTCCTCTGGCTCCTCGCCCTCCCGGCCTTGGCTAGCTCGTCCCTCCCGGTCGATACGGGAAAGGTCGTCGCGCAGCTGCTTTCTGATCACCGCACGGTCGCGCCGGGGCAGCGCTTTCAGGTCGCCCTGTCCACAAAGCTGGACGAGAAATGGCACACATACTGGCGCAATCCGGGCGACAGCGGCGAGCCGGTGCAGATCCGGTGGATGTTGCCGGATGAGCTGTCTGC
>CALDUL010000060.1 GCA_937923575.1 uncultured Algimonas sp. | reverse complement strand
TTCCGCATAGGACGCCTATGCCGCAGGGATGGAGCCCTATAGCTACCGCGACGATCCGAGCGTTCCGCGCTTTGACGATGATGCGCCCATCATCGTGTTCGACGGACATTGCGCGCTGTGTTCCGACTGGGTCGACTTCGTCATCGGGCGAGATGGGGGCCGATACCGCTTCCTGCCCGCGCAGTCCGATCTCGGCGAAGCGCTCTACGCCCATTACGGCTTCAAGTCCGGCGACTACGATACGAACATATTGATCGAGAACGGCGTGGCGCGCACGGCCTCTGATGGCACGATCGCCATGTTCGAGGGGCTTCGTGCGCCGTGGTCATTCATGCGCGTGTTCCGCATCGTGCCGCGCCCCATCCGCGACTGGGGCTACCGTCTGATTGCGAAGAACCGTACCCGCATCTGGGGCCGACGCGAGAGCTGCCGCGTGGCCGGGCCGGACGAGCGGGCGCGCTTTCTCGGATGACACGCGCCGCATGACCAAGGTCCTGATCATCGGCGGCTACGGGACCTTCGGACTGAGGCTTGTCCGGCTTCTCGCCGATCATCCCGGCATGACCGTTTTCGTTGCGGGACGCAGCGAGGCCAAGGCGTTCAAGGCCGTCGCAGCAATTCATGGACGCAGTATCCTCGTCCCGACCGTGCTGGACCGCAGCCAGCCGATCGACCACCCGCCGGTGGATGTGGTCGTCGATGCAGTAGGTCCATTCCAAAGGTATGCCCACGCAGCGGATCACGTCATCGATTACTCCGAGCGGGCCGGCGCGACCTATATCGATCTGTCGGACGATCCGGAATTCTGCGCGCATATGGTGGAGCGGGCCGCGCACTCGCCCATCACGGTGGCAACCGGATGGTCGACCTACGCCGCTGTCACGGGCGCAGCGATCCATGCGCTCGGAGGTCACGCTGCGCCGATCGTCGGGATCGTCCCCTCGCCCAAACTCCCCATGGGCCGCGCGGTGATCGCGTCGGTGCTCGACAGTGCTGGCAAAAGGCTAGGCCCCGGCAAGGCGAAAGGCCTGACGCGCACCCTCCGCCGCACCGTTGCCCCGCCCGGCCGCATGCCCATGCGCAATCTGCTGTTTTCCAATGTGCCGACGCCGGACACGGTTCTGGTGGACCGGCGCACCACCGCCTGGACCGCGCCGCAACCGGAAATCCTGCACCGCATGCTGATCTGGATGGCGCGCCTGCGGGGGCTGAGGCTGCTGCCACCGCTCAGCTGGTTCACCGGCCTCATCCACCGCGTGCAGGCGATCGTGCAGATCGGAGAGCCGCGCGGCGGGCTTTTCGTCGAGGTGGGCGAGCGTCGGTTCGATCTGATCGGAGAGGGCGACATCGGCCCGAGCGTACCCGCCACCCCGGCGGCGGCGCTGATCCGAGCCATCCATGCGGGCGAGCGCTTTCCGCCCGGACTGCTGCGCCCCGGAGCCGACTTCCCGCTGTCGCGCCTCACCCCCATCTGGGACGAGATCGGGGTCGACTACGGTTTCCGGGAGCGTAGCGACGACCTTTATGCGGATACGCTGGGAGGCGCGATGGCGACCCTGCCTGAGCCCATCGCCGACCTCCATACCGGCGGCATCTTCACAGGACGCGCGACGGTCGAGCGTGGGCGCAATCCGCTGGGGCGGCTGGTCGCGAGCGTGCTCGGCTTTCCCACCGCGGGCGCGCATGATCTGCGGGTGTCGATCACGACGGACGCGGCAGGCCGAGAGCGTTGGTCGCGCGTCTATGCGGGGCGCGAGATGTTCTCCACGCAGGAGCGCGGAAGCGGACGGGCCACCGGGCTCATCACCGAACGCTTCGGTCCCTTCGCGGTGCATCTGGCAATCTCTGTCGAAGGTGAGCGGCTGGTCTATCGTTCGCGCGGCTGGTCGTTTCTGAACATCCCGCTGCCCAAGTCGCTCGCGCCCGGCGGGGAGGTCTTCGAGTTCGTCGATGACGCGCCTGATTCCAAAGGCCGCTTCAACTTCCACGTCGACATGCGCGCGCCGGGTTTCGGGCGGCTGGTACGGTATCGGGGGCATCTGTCGCGGGAACCGTAGGGGCATCGTAGTCATTCCTTAGGAGACTGCCCGTGTGCCAGCGGGCGATTTCGCATCCCAAAGGAGACCCCATGTCCGCCCATATCGCCAATAATCCGCACCTGCAGACGCTCATCGACGACGGTCTGGAAGGTGCGGGCGGCCCCTATCTGTCGCTGACAATCCAGCGCCCCAAGCTCGCCGGCAATATCCAGAAATGGGACATTCTTGCCAAGAATGCGGTCCAGCGAGTGCGCGAATATCTGGAGGCGCAGCTGGGTGAGGAGAGCGTGACACCCGGCGACATGGCCGACCGGATCGAATCCATCGTCGGCGGCTTCGATCCGTTGGAGAACCAGTGCGGCGGTTGGCTGATCGTCGCCGGGCCGGAGTCCACCGATGTGTTCGAGCTGCAGGACAGTCCGCAATCGCGCATCTCTTTCGCGGACCAGCCCTATCTGCTGCCCGTCATCACCGACGGCATTCAGCGCACACGGGGCTGGGTGCTCGCCATCGGCCAGCAGACGGCCGACCTCTACCGCTATGACGGGGTGGAGATGCATGACGAGTCCCACCGCCTGGAATTCCGAACCTATGGCGAAATGCGCGAAACGCGCGAACCGGACGCCAATGTGAACCTGCACACGAGTTCCGCGCTGCGGCCCACGATGAACGCGGGCGCGGGTGGATCATTCGCGAGCTTCCACGCGGCGGGCAATGCAGCCGACGACTATGACGAGGTGCAGATGAAGGACTATTTCAACGGCGTCGCAAAAGCCGTCGAGCCGCTCATCGCGGGCTCCGGCAATCCACTGATCATTGCAGGCGATCCGAAGAACGCCGGCTGGTTCAAGGACGAAATCGAGCTGCACGAGCTGCATGACGAGCATATCGAGCTGGGCGGCGAGGCGCTCACATCCGAGCGTCTGATGGAGGCGGCCGCGCCGATCTTCCAAGCGATCGAGAGCGAAAATCACGAGCTGGTCGACATGGGCGACGGTGCGCCGCTGACGGCGGCAGGGCTGAGCGATGTTGCCGAAGCCGCCAAGGCCGGCAAGGTTCAGACGCTCTATCTCGCGTCCGAACTCGATGGCTTTGCGGCGTCCAATGACGACGAGCGGGTCAAGTTCCAAGAGCTGGAAGACAACGCCCTGCCCCGCCGCATCAATCAGGT
>CALDUL010000059.1 GCA_937923575.1 uncultured Algimonas sp. | reverse complement strand
TGCCCGACTGTTCGCACCACAGATGAACGTCCGGCCGTTGCTGGGTGGGGGAGGCGGCGCGCGCCTTGGATGGTTTCGGCACTGCGCCAAAGCCGGAGACCGCTGCCCTCCCATCCGTGCCAGACCGGACATCTGTGATGTGATCGACAGCTGTAAGGGCTACGCGCGGGCGTCTGCCCGGTGTGAAACAGGTAAGTTCTAAAGTTCATCCTACACAGGGTGGACGCCCGCGCCTCGTATCTTGGCATACGAAAACGCGTCTTGGCCGTCGGCATGATCCGCGGTGGGACGTGGGCGCGTGGCCGTCCATCTCACGCGACCGCTGTGCGCAGGCTGTGGGCGAGCGGAGCGCTTGGCCCCGCCCTTGGGCTCCCCTCACACCCTGTTAACCCTGCCCCTTCACGGCCCCTTGAGCCTTTATCCGTAATGCTCTGACCCGAACCGGGACTCCTGTCCGGTCTGGCATTTCGGAGTTTCCCATGGCGTTGGCGCCCAAGCTCAAGGCACGGCAGACGCAGTCGCTGGCGATGACGCCGCAGCTGCAGCAAGCGATCAAGCTGTTGCAGCTCTCCAATATCGAGCTGTCGGCTTTCGTGGACGAACAGCTGGAAAAGAACCCGCTGCTGGAACGCGGCACGGGTGAAGAGAACCGGCGCGGCGAAGACAGCGTGGCGGCGACCCCAGAAGCGGCTGTGACGGACAGCTCGACGGAAATCACCGCAGCTCCGGCGGCTGCGCAGGCCGATCTCGACGCGCCCGCTCACGCGGCCACGCCCGATGCGTCTCCGGCTGCCGATGTCGGTGGCTCGATGGACTATTCGCGTGGTACGGGCTCCGGCGGGCCGTTGTCCGAAGGTTTCGACCCGGCGGCCAATGCGGCGGCCGAAGTCTCGCTACAGGATTTTCTGCGCTCGCAAATGGCGCATCTGGCGCTGTGCGAACGCGATCGTCCGATTGCGGATTACATGCTCGGCCTGATCGACGATGCGGGCTATCTGCGCGAGGAAACCGACGCGCTGGCGCTGTCGCTTGGCGTGTCGAGTTCGCGCATCAGTTCCGTTCTGACGCAGTTGCAAACGCTGGAACCGACCGGCGTGTTCGCGCGCTCGCTGTCCGAATGTCTGTCTCTGCAGCTGGCCGAAACCGGAGAGCTGGACGACGCCAATCAGGCGCTGCTCGGCAATTTGCGCCTGCTGGCCAAGCACGATCTGAAAGCGCTGGCCAAGCTGTGCGGCGTGGAGATGGACGCGCTCAAGACCCGCGTATTGCGCCTGCGCCAGCTCTCGCCCAAACCGGGCATGGCCTTTGGCGGCACGATCGTGGCGGGCGTCGAGCCGGATGTCTTCGTGCGCGAAACACCGCAAGGTGGCTGGGCGGTGGAGCTGAACTCCGATACGCTGCCGCGCGTGCTGGTGAACAAACGCTATTACCGCGAGATCAAGGCGGCCTCAGGCGATGACGACACGGCGCGGGAGTTCCTCTCCGAGTGTCACCAGACGGCGAGCTGGCTGGTCAAATCCCTCGACCAGCGTGCGCGGACCATCCTGAAAGTGGCGAGCGAAATCGTGCGCCAGCAGGACGCCTTCTTCGCATACGGCGTCGATCACATGCGCCCGCTCAAACTCAAGGACGTGAGTGAGGCCATCGAGATGCACGAGAGCACGGTCAGCCGGGTGACGTCCAACAAGTTCATGGCGACACCGCGTGGGACCGTGGAGCTGAAGTTCTTCTTCACGGCAGCGATCCCCAGCACGGACGGCGGGGAGGGCCACAGCGCCCAAGCCGTGCGCCACCGTATCAAGGCGCTGGTCGAGGAAGAGACCGATCCGAAATCCGTCATGAGCGATGACCGGATCGTGGAGCTACTGCGCTCCCACGGCATCGACATTGCGCGCCGCACGGTGGCGAAATACCGCGAGGCCATGGCGATCCCGAGCAGCGTCGAACGCCGCCGGATCATCCGCAACCGCCTCTAGCGCCCAGGCGAGCTCTTAGAAGTGACCCCGCGTGGATGCCCATCCACGCGGTTCTCTCGTCTGCTAAAAACTACGAGCTTGCGGTTTTCAACCCATGCCGAGCTGTCTATGCGGATAGGACTTGGCGGGGCGCAAGCCGGCCTGTCCGCACCCGCAGGTCTGGCGAAACGGCATAGCAAGACATGGCTGAGATGCCGATCTCACCGCGAGAGGATAAATTCATGAGCAAGTCCGCGCTCATCACGGGTGTCACCGGTCAGGACGGCGCCTATCTCTCCAAGCTGCTGCTGGGGAAGGGCTACACCGTCCACGGCGTCAAGCGTCGCTCCTCGTCATTCAACACCGGCCGCATCGACGATATCTATCAGGACCCGCATGAGACCAATCAGCGTTTTGTCCTTCACTACGGCGACCTGACTGACTCTACCAACCTCATCCGCCTGGTGCAGGCCACGCAGCCGGACGAGATCTATAATCTCGGCGCACAGAGCCATGTGCAGGTCAGCTTCGACGCGCCTGAATATACCGCCAATACCGACGCCATCGGCACGCTGCGCCTGCTCGAAGCGATCCGCATTCTGGGTATGGAGAAGCAGACGAAGTTCTACCAGGCGTCGACGTCAGAACTCTACGGTCTGGTCCAGCAAGTGCCGCAGAGCGAGACCACGCCGTTTTATCCGCGCAGCCCCTATGCCGTCGCCAAGCTCTACGCCTATTGGATCACGGTGAACTACCGGGAGAGCTACGACATCTTCGCGTCGAACGGGATATTGTTCAATCACGAGAGCCCGCTGCGCGGTGAGACATTCGTGACGCGCAAGATCACCCGTGCCGTCGCGGCCATCCATCTTGGCCTGCAGGATACGCTCTATCTCGGCAATCTCGACGCGCGACGCGATTGGGGTCACGCCAAGGATTATGTCGAGGGCATGTGGCGCATATTGCAGCATGATGTGGCCGATGATTTCGTGCTCGGCACGGGGGAGACGAACACCGTCCGCCGCTTCGTCGAATCCGCTTTCGCCCATGTGGACCGTGCCATCGAATGGTCGGGCGATGGCGTGGACGAGGTCGGGACCGATACCACGACGGGCAAGGTCGTGGTTCGCGTCGACCCGCGCTACTTCCGCCCCGCCGAGGTCGAAGAACTGCTGGCCGATCCGACCAAGGCGCGCGAGGAGCTGGGCTGGGTTGCGGGCTATGACTTCGACGGTCTGGTCGCCGATATGATGCAGGCGGATCTGAGAACCGTCGCGTCCGAAGAACACCGCCGCAACCGCAACGACTAGGACGTGGCGCTGGGCTCGACATTTGATCTGAGCGGCAAGCGCGTCTGGGTGGCCGGCCACCGCGGCATGGTCGGCTCGGCCATCGTGCGGCGGCTGGAGCGCGAGGGCGTTGCCGAAATCCTGACGACGCCGCGCCGGGAGGTCGACCTGCTCGACCAGACGGCCGTTCACGCCTGGGTCGCGGGTGCCAAGCCCGACGCCGCGTTTATTGCGGCTGCGCGCGTCGGCGGCATCCACGCCAATGACGCCTATCCGGCGGAGTTCCTCTACCAGAATCTGATGATCGGCAGTAATTGCATCAATGCCGCGCACCAGGCGGATGTGAAAAAGCTGCTCTTCCTCGGCTCGTCCTGCATCTACCCGAAATTCGCCGAACAGCCGATTTCCGAGACCTCGCTGCTGACCGGCCCGCTGGAGCCGACCAATCAATGGTATGCCGTGGCCAAGATCGCGGGAATCAAGCTGTGCCAGGCCTACCGCAAACAGTATGGCCGTGACTTCATCTCCGCCATGCCGACCAATCTCTATGGTCCCGGCGACAATTATCACCGCGAGAACAGCCACGTCATCCCCGCCACCATTCGCAAAGTGCACGAGGCGAAAGAGGCGGGCGCGGACAGCTTCGAAATCTGGGGCACCGGCTCCGCCATGCGAGAGTTCATGCACGTCGATGACTGCGCCGATGCGTTGGTCCACATCATGCAGAACTATAGCGACGCAGCGCACATCAATGTCGGCACGGGCGAAGACGTCACCATCGAACAAATGGCCCGCACCGTAGCAGAGGTCGTCGGATTTAAAGGCCGCCTCACCAAGGACACGACCAAGCCCGATGGCACGCCGCGCAAACTCATGGACGTCAGCAAACTCCGCGCCATGGGCTGGTCCCCGCGCTATGAACTGAAGACGGGACTGCAGGAGGCGTACCGCTGGTTCCTCGCGCATCGGGATAGTTTGCGGGAGAGCTGAGGGCCTGTGGCCATATCCAAGCCGATCACGAACTTCATCCCCGCTGACCGAGCTTGCGCCATAAGTATCACATAGAAGCAGAACGTCGGATGATGAAGAGACCTTGCTGCGGGACATGGAGGAGAGAATGGTCTCTTTTCCTGACTCCTAAGTCGGGCTGCAGACTGGGTCTTCTTTGCTGAAACGACCCTCAGGCGTCGACAATGAACTCTCCGCTATGCAGGCGGAAGTGGTAGGGGGAGAGGGACTTGAACCCCCAACCAATCCGTTATGAGCGGACGGCTCTAACCAATTGAGCTATCCCCCCGTTTCCACAGTCGTGGGCGCTTATCCGCGCGGGCCGCTCAGGCGAGCAGGCGTCTAACGCATGCGG
>CALDUL010000058.1 GCA_937923575.1 uncultured Algimonas sp. | reverse complement strand
GAGTCGATCGACAGACCCGTGACCTCGAAAGGCTCGCTCGCCACGCCCCCCGTCGCAGCCGCGATCTCGTCCGATGTCCACAGCGCGCTCATGCGAGCAGCTCACGCACGACATCGACGTCGTTGAACGGGATGACCTCGGTGCCGACGATCTGTCCGGTCTCGTGGCCCTTGCCCGCGATGACCAGGCAATCGCCGGGCTGCAAGCGAGCAATGCCTTCCGCAATCGCCGCGCGGCGGTCGCCAATTTCGGTCGCGTTTGGCGCGCCTGTGAGCACGGCGGCGCGAATACTCGCGGCGTCTTCCGTGCGCGGGTTGTCGTCCGTCACGATGGCGTCGTCGGCGAACTTGGCCGCAGCCGCGCCCATCTTCGAGCGCTTGTCCGGGTCCCGGTCGCCGCCGCAGCCAAAGACTATGCGAAGCTGACCTTCGACGTGAGGGCGAACGGAATTGAGCAGCTTAACCAGCCCGTCTTCGGTATGGGCGAAGTCGACGAAGATCGGCGCGCCGTTTTCCGCCCGGCCCGCCATTTCCAGCCGTCCCGCGACACCGCGCAGCTGTCCCAGCGCCGCAAGACCCGTCTTCGCATCAACGCCCGTGGCCAGCGCCAAACCCAGAGCGGTCACGGCGTTCAACGCCTGAAACTCTCCCGCGAGAGGCACCTCGACCCGCTCGCGCTTGCCACCGACTTCCAGCGTCAGCATTTGCGAGGCGGCGTGCGGCATTATCTCGACAATGCGCAGATCGCCGCCGCCCCAGCCCGCTTCGGTCACCGCGTGTCCGACGGTGCGCGCGAGGTCCGACATCTGCCGCCCGCCCGCATCATCGACCATGACGACGGCAGGGCTTCCCATGGGCAGCAATTCGGTAAAGAGTCGTGCCTTCGCGGCGTGATATTCTTCGACACTGTCGTGATAATCGAAGTGGTCTTGCGTCAGATTGGTGAAACCCGCTGCTGCCAGCTCGACCGCGTCCATGCGGTACTGATCCAACCCGTGGGAGGACGCCTCCATCGCAGCATGGGTGACGCCGTCGCGGCGCAGATCGTCGAGCGTTTTGTGCAGCGCCAGTGCGTCCGGCGTGGTGTGGCTCATGGGAGACAGGCCGTGCTCTGTGCGCACGCCGAGCGTGCCGAAACAGGCCGCCTCGCGACCCGCAAACTGCCAGATTTGGCGCAGGAACTCGACCGTGCTGCTCTTGCCGTTCGTGCCCGTCACGGCGACCACCGTCTCCGGCTGGCGTGGGTGAAGCGTGCGCGCGGCCTTGGCGTAGGCGAGGCGCGGGTTCTCATCGGCGATTAGAGGCAAGCCGAGCGTGTCTACGCCTGGCGTGCTGATGATTGCGACAGCACCTGCCGCCACGGCCTGCGGAATGTAGTCACGGCCATCCAGCTGCGTGCCCGGCAGGGCGGCGAAGATGAAGCCCGGCTTGACCTTGCGCGAGTCGACTGCGAGCCCGCTTACCAGAGCGCGGCCATCCAAGCCAAAGTCCTTGAGTGTCAGACTCATCGCAAGGCCTCCTGTGGCGTGGACGCTGTCACGGTCCGATCGCGCGCGCCGGGCAGCATTGGACCGATCCGCTCGATCACCGCTCCCGCCGTCGGAGCCGCGTTCCAACCCGCCGTGGCGTAGCCGTAAGTGCCTTCGATCGCTTGCGGTTCGTCCAGCGTAACAATCATGGCATAGCGCGGCGCGGAGTGCGGGAAGGCCGCAACGAAGGATGTCACCAGACGGTCGCGGTCGTAGCCGCCCATCACGCCCGGCTTCTCCGCCGTGCCAGTCTTTCCCATCACGCCGAAACCGGGGATGTTGGCTTTTTTGCCTGTACCGTCCGTGACAGTGATGCGCATCATGTCGGCGACGTCTGCGGAAACGGCACGCGAGAAAACGCGCCGCGTCACGGGCGGCGTCGTCGCGTCTCGCTTCAGCAGCGTCGGCTCGACATACACACCGTCATTGAGCATCGCTCCAATCGCCGTCGTCAGTGCGAGAGGCGTGACGGCCAGGCCGTGACCATAGGAGACTGTCACCGTGGCCATCTCGCCCCAGCGCGACTGCACCTGCGGCCGGGCGCTCTCCGCCAGACCGTAAGGCACGCGTGACAGCAGACCGAGCTGGCGCAGATAGTCCTGCTGCATTTCGGCGCCGATCCGCTGCGCCAGCATAGCCGTGCCGCGGTTGGAGCTTTCGGCCAGCACATAATCGAGGCTTAGCGGTGTCTTTGATGGGTGATCATCGCGGATGAATTTGTTCAGCACTTTGTAGGGCTTGTGCACCGGGAAAATCTCGTCGCGCGTCGTCAATCCAGCCTCCAGAGCCATGGCCACGGTCAGCGGTTTGAAGACCGAACCCAGATCGTAAGTGGACATTGCGGCGTGATTGAAGCGAACCTCGGACGCGGATGCGCGGTCATTGGCATTAAACTGCGGCACGGAGGCGAGCGCAATGATCTCTCCAGTCCGGATGTCGAGGACAACACCGGCCGCCGATTGGGCGGAGAATGTCTCAGTCGCGAGAGCAAGTTCATCAGACAGCGCAAACTGCACGCGCGCGTCGATGGACAGCGCCACGTCTGGCGCGCCGTCCTGCATGATGCGCTCGTCATAGGCGCGCTCAGCACCAGCCGCACCCTTCAGGTCGATATCGGTCCAGCCGACAACATGGCTTGCGAGCGGCGCGACAGGATAGACGCGCTTGGGCTCGCGGCGAAAATCGAGGCCGGGCATGCCGAGCTCGAACACTGCCTGCTTGTCCTTGGGCGACAGACCACGGTCGATCCAGACGAAGGCGCGATCGCTGGAAAGTTGTGCCTGCACCTTTGCGCGGTCGAGACCTGGGCGCAGCGCAACCAACATTGCCGCCGTCTCGGCCGGGTTCCAGATGCGATCAGGTTCTGCATAGAGCGAATAGGTCGAGAGCGTCGTGGCGAGCACTTCGCCGTGGCGATCGGTGATGTCCGCGCGCACATCAAGCACTGACGCCGGGACGGAGCGGCGGTGATTGTCGGGCGACAGCAGCGCGACTTCGGCCAGCCTGACGAGCACCACACCGATCATGAAGAGAAAGACGACGAGGCTCATCCGGATACGGATGCGCCCTTCGGAGACAGCTTCGAACTCGACATCCGCGACGTTGACCGCAGGCTCTGTCTGGAACGGCAGACCACTCATGGCGCGACCGCCTTTGTGTCAGCGACCTTGATCGGCTCCAATCCGAGTTGCTCGGACGAGATCGCGCGCAGACGATCCGGCGCAGCCAATACGGCACGCTCGGCCTTGAGCACGTCGACGGCGGTTTGTTGCGCGGCAATCGCTCGCTCCAGCCGCACGACCTCGGCGCGCGCCTCCTGCGCGCGAGTTTTCACATAGAACAGCCCCACGGTCAGCACGACGCCGAGCATGACCAGCAGGAACAGGCCGAGCCGGCGTGAGGCGCGCGCTTCGGGTGCGTAGACATAGGCGCCGCTCATGCGATGGCCGCCAGAGTGGGGAGCGCGCGCTTGGCGGGCGTCCATTCGAGATCTTGTTGATGCGCCGGCGCATCGGTGCGGATCGCCATGCGCAGCTTGGCGGAGCGGGCGCGTGGGTTGGACTGCTCCTCATCGCGACTCGGCTTGACGACGGATCGGCGCGGCATTCGGAAGCTGGCCGCAGGCCCGGAGTGTGTCACGGCGGGCGCGTAGCGAGAGCCGCCCTCGAACTCCCCTGCCCGGTCACGCAGGAATTGCTTGGCGATGCGGTCTTCGAGCGAATGAAACGTCACGACAACCAGCCGCCCACCGGGCGCGAGCAGTCGTTCGGCCGCACAGAGGCCACGATACAGCTCGCCCAACTCGTCATTCACGAAAATACGCAGCGCTTGGAAAATGCGTGTCGCCGGATGGATTTTGCCAGAACGCGGAATGACGCTCTCGATGACATCGACCAACTCCGCCGTGCTCGTGATATCCGCCTCCTGCCGCGCTTCGACGATCCGGGCTGCTGCGCGACGGGCCTGGCGCTCCTCGCCGTAGATGCGGAAGATCGCTTCCAGCTCATCTGCGCCGAGCGTCATCACCGCATCGCGCGCAGTCGGACCACTACGGCTCATACGCATGTCGAGCGGGCCGTCCTTCTGAAATGAAAAGCCACGCTCCGCCCGGTCGATCTGCATGGAGGACACACCGATATCGAAAACAATGATATCGGCGAGCGGCAAGTCGTGCTGATCCATCTCGGAAAACGGTGTCTCCACCAGCCGAAAGCGGCCCTCATATGTCTTGCTGAGCTCATCCGCGCGCGCCAGCACCGTTGGGTCCCGGTCCAGCCCGATGACCTCGCCCGCGCCCGCGCGCAAGAACGCCTCGCTATAACCGCCATTGCCAAAGGTCGCGTCGATCACGCGCTCACCCGGCTGCACGCTCGCGGCGCGCAGCACATCGTCCAGCATGACCGGGATATGCGGACGGTCAGCCATCGCTAAAGCGCCATCCGGACATTGCCGAGCAGGCGGGTTGCCTTGGCGCGCTCGCGCATCGCCTCCATGCGCTCTTCGTGAGCAGTCGGCTCCCAGATCTCGAAGCGATTGCCCAACCCGACGAAGCAGGCCGCATTGCCGAGGTCTGCGTGATCACGAAACTCCTGCGGCAGCACGATACGCCCCGTCTTGTCATAGCCGAGACGCTTCGCCCCGCCGAGCAGCACCATCTGCTGCGCCTGCGCGGCTTCGACGGACAGAGTCCCTTCCGCGACGCGCTCGAAAATTTCCGACTGAAGGGCATCCATCAGCTTGCGGTCGCCACCTTCGAGGAACGCACCATGAACGCTGGGCCAGACATAGATTGCATCCTGTTCGACCACGTCGCGAAACGCCGACGGGACAGAGGTTCTGCCCTTCGCGTCGATCGCGTTTGTCGCGGTGGAAAGAAACATGAACGGGATCCGCACAGACCGACGCCGACGGACATGTCCGCGCCTTTGGTCAGCGATGGGATATCATGGGAAATCATGGTCGGCCACGCCACGTGAAGGTTTTGTTAGCTATACCGCTTAAGGTCTTAACAAGCTGTGAGTAACCGGGGCGAACCCATAATTTCGCTATCGGAACAATCGCTTCGCCTGTGGACGAAAGTGTCAGAGGGCCTGTAAGCCGGGTTCTGTGCTGCGATATGGTTAATCACAGTGGCGGCCATTCATCTGGGACGGCGCTCGCGCGCCGCCTCTAGCGACCGACCCGAACGACACCGACAAAGCGCGGCAAACGTCGTCCCTATTTGGTCTTGCTCCGGATGGGGTTTACCGTGACGGGACGAATTACTCCGCCCCCGGTGCGCTCTTACCGCACCCTTTCAGCTTTTCCGGGCAAGCCCGGTAGTCTTCTCTCTGTGGCACTGTCCCTCGGACGAAACCGCCCGGCCAGCCATTAACTGGCATCCTGCTTTGCTGGAGCCCGGACTTTCCTCTCGCCCGCACCGAAATGCCGACAAGCGGCCGCCCGGCCCTCTGACAGCCGCGCTAAACCGTGCTAGGCGGATGGCGTCAAGCGGGAGAGTGTCATGAAACGAGTCGTCGCCGGGTTTGCCCTTTTGCTCTCGGCTTGCGGAGCGTCCGAGCCGAACGTGGGCGAGCTATCCGACATCACGCTCTACCGAACGACCGTCGTGACGTCCGATCCCGCACAACCCGTCGCGACGGGCGTCGCCCTGTCCGGCGAAACCATCGCCGCCGTCGGCGACTTCGACGCCCTGCGAGACCAGCTGACCGGTGCGGATGTGGACGAGAGTTTTGCCGATGTCGTCATGCTCCCCGGCCTGATAGACCCGCATGTCCATATGACGTTGGGCGCGATGATGTACGGTGCGGAGATCGTGCCGCCTTGGGACGTGCCGGTAGCAGACGGAATGATTGACGGCCTGACCACGCGCACTGCGCTGCTCTCGCGCATCGCCCAGATCGAGCGCTCGGCAAAGGACGGCCCGTTGGTGCTCTGGGGTTATCACGATCTGATCCAGGGCGACGTCCGCCGCGCCGATCTCGATGCCATCTCCACCACCCGGCCGATCATGCTCTGGCACTGGTCGGGCCATGACTTCTACCTCAACAGCGCTGCCATCCGATTCCTGGAAATAGACGCGAGCCTTCACGAGACCTTCGAGGGTGTCGAGCTGGACGAGAATGGGGGGCTGACGGGCCGCATCTATGAGGACGCCCTGCTTGCCATCTTCCCTAAGCTTGCGACGATACTGATGAGTCCAGAGCACATCGCGCGCGGCTGGGACCGCTATGAGACGCTGCTGCGCGACGCGGGCGTCACGACGGTGGCCGAGATGGGTTACGGCATTTTCGGGCAAGCAGCCGAAGACGCATTTCTTGCCCAGCACCACTCCGACGCAGATGGCTATGCGGTCTATCTCGTGCCTGAACACCGCGCCTTCGCTCGCGCGCACGAAGACCCGGTTGCTGCCATGGCCGCTCTGCGCGAGAGCGATCCGCGCGTCCTGCCACAGGTCAAGCTGTTCAGCGATGCCGCGTTCTACAGCCAAACCATGGCGATGAGCGATCCTTATGTGGCGGGCCAGAGTGAGGGCAGCAAGGGGCTGTTCGTGACTGAACCCGAAGCCCTGCCCGACCTGATGGCGCGCTACTGGAACGTTGGGCTCGATATTCATGTGCACTCCAACGGCGATGCCGCGCAGGACAGCACGATCAACGCCATCGCGTCCCTGCCGCCGGAAGCATCCGAGGACCAGCGCGTCATCCTCGAACATGCCGCCCTGCTGTCGCCCAGCCATATCGGCGCGTTGTCCGATCTACCTGTCGGTGTGTCCGCCGCGTCCCACTACGTCCGCTATATGGGGACGACGATGAGCACCGCTATCGGCCGCGATCGCGCGCGCTGGCTCTCGCCCATGCGCTCGGTCTCTGATTCCGGCATTCACATGACGCTGCACAGCGACGCTCCGCTCGCACCGCCCTACCCGCTGCTCGCCGCCCAAGCCCACCTGCTCCGCGACACGGTGGACGGTCGCGTGGCGAATGCGGATGAGCGCCTCACCCGCGAGCAGGCTCTGCGCGCGATTACCTTAGATGCGGCGTGGTCGCTCGGACTGGAAAATGTGATCGGCTCCATCGAAGCGGGCAAGCGCGCGGATTTCACCGTCGTCACGTTGAACCCGCTGGAGACAGCGCCGGAGGACTGGGACGAGATCGAGGTCATCGGCCGGATACGGAGCGGGCGGGCCTTTGAGTAAGCGTAGACTTGTGGCAGACGTACAAAGGTTTCGCCCAGGCACTCTCCACCCCAAGGCCCGTCAACCCAAGGCCCCCATCCCAAGACCACCCGTGAAGCCACGCGCTTGAGGATCATCCACGTCAGATAGGATACGAGCGAGGACGTCCGTCAGGACACTCGCCCAAGACCTTGCAGATCAAGCCACAGAGAGGCCATCCATCTTTGCATTTGAAAGCGGCCTGACCATGGCCCGAGCTATCGGTTCAGAACAACCGCGCCGAAAAAGCTGCCATTAGAAGGGTGACCGAGCTGTCTCAGCCCGCTTCCACCACGCCATCGTCATCCACCTCGGGCGCGTCGTCCTCGTCGCTATCAGCGATACGCTCCACGCCGACCAGCATCTCGTCATCGCGGACACGGATAACACGCACGCCCTTCGACGCGCGCGATACGATGGAGATCGTATTTACCGCAGTGCGCATGAGCTGGCCGCCATCGGTCAGCAGCATGATCTGGTCCGTATCCTCGACGACAAAGCTGCGCACGAGGCGAACGGCGGGCTTGCCCTTGCCGCGGCTGACGTCCTGCGCGACGACACCTTTGCCGCCGCGGCCCTTCACGCCGTAGGCGTATGAACTGGTCCGCTTGCCAAGCCCGTCAGTCGCGACGGTGAGCAGGAACTGATCGTTTGCGCCCATTTCGCCAAGCCGTTCGTCGGACAACGGTGTGTCGTTGGCGATCGGCGCGCCTTCCTCCTCATCGAGGATGTCTTCGACCTCTTCCGTGTCGTCACCGATCGCGCGGCGCATGGCGTTGGCGTGTTTCATATAGGCCGAGCGTTCATCCGGTGTGGCCTCGAAATGGCGGAGCACGGCCATGGAGATGACCTTGTCGCCCTCACCCAAGCGAATGCCGCGCACGCCCATGGACGCGCGGGAGTTGAAGCGGCGGACGTCCGTGACCTTGAACCGAATGGCGCGGCCATCGGCGGTCGTCAGCACGATGTCGTCATCTTCGGTGCAGAGCCGCACATCGACAATACCGTCGCCCTCGTCCGGCTTCATCGCAATCTTGCCGTTGCGATTGATCTTGGTGAAGTCTGACAGGCTATTGCGACGAACCGAGCCGGAGGTCGTGGCGAACATGACATCCATATCCGCCCATTCCGCTTCGTCCTGCGGCAAGGCCATGATGGAGGTAATGCGCTCGTCCTTGTCGAGCGCCGGGATGAGCTGGTTGAAGCTGCGCCCGCGCGTGGCCGCACCGCCTTGCGGCAGTTTCCAGACCTTCAGCGAATAGGCCATACCGGCGGAGCTGAACAATACCATCGGCGTGTGGGTCGTCGCCACAAAGACGGTCGTGACCACATCCTCGCCCTTGGTCTGCATGCCGGAGCGGCCTTTGCCGCCGCGGTTCTGAGCACGGTAGGTATCGAGCGGGGTGCGCTTGACGTAGCCGCCGGAGCTCACCGTCACGACCATGTCCTCGACCGCGATCAGGTCCTCATCGTCGAAGTCGAAACCGCCATCCGCGATTTCGGTCCGGCGCGGCGTAGCGAACTTCTCTCGCACCTCGGTTAACTCGTCGCGGATGATGGCACGGACGCGGTCGCGCGAACGCAAAATGCCGAGCAGGTCGGTGATGGTCTCGGCGAGCTTCTTCGCCTCATCCACCAGCTCTTCCATGCCGAGCGCGGTCAGGCGGGAGAGTTGCAGCTTCAAAATCTCGCGCGCCTGCTCCTCGGTCAGGCGGATCGTGCCATCGTCTTGAAGGCGCGAGCGCGGATCGGCGATCAGCTGAATCAGCGCGCCCATGTCCTTGGCGGGCCAATTTCGCGAGGTCAGTGCGTGGCGCGCTTCGGTCGGATTGGCGCTCTCGCGGATCAGGCGGATAATCTCGTCAATATTGGCGACGGCCGTGGCGAGACCGACAATGATGTGCGCACGGTCACGCGCCTTGGAGAGATCGAACTTGGTCCGCCGTGCGATAACGTCCTCGCGGAACGTCAGGAAGGCTTCCAGCATCATCCGAACGCTCATCTGCTCCGGCTTGCCGCCGTTGAGCGCGAGCATGTTGGAGCTGAAGTTCTGCTGCATCGGCGTGAAACGATAGAGCTGGTTCAGCACGACATCCGGAACAGAATCGCGCTTGAGCTCGACCACGACGCGCATACCGACGCGGTCGCTTTCGTCGCGCACGGCCGACACGCCCTCGACGCGCTTCTCGTTCACGAGGCTCGCGATCTTGGCGATCATATTGGCCTTATTGACCTGAAACGGCAGCTCGTCGACGATGATGGCGAAGCGGTCCTTGCGGATCTCTTCAATATGGGTCTTGGCGCGAACCGTGACCGTGCCGCGGCCTGTCAGCACGCCTTGGCGCGCGCCGCCCCGGCCCATCATGATGCCGCCGGTCGGGAAGTCGGGGCCCGGAATGATTTCCAGTAGTTCTTCGTCGCTCACCGGACCTTCGAGCAGCGCAATGGTCGCATCGACGACTTCGCCCAGATTATGCGGCGCGATATTGGTCGCCATGCCGACGGCGATACCGCCCGCGCCGTTGACGAGGATGTTCGGAAAACGCGCCGGGAGCACGACGGGCTCGCTCTCGGAGGCGTCGTAATTCTCCTGGAAGTTGACCGTGTTCTTCTCGATGTCGGCGAGCAGCTGCGCGGCCGGATTGTCCATCCGCACTTCGGTGTAACGCATGGCCGCGGGCGGATCGCCATCGACAGACCCGAAGTTCCCCTGCCCGTCGAGCAGCGGCAGGCGCATGGAGAAATCCTGCGCCATGCGGACCAGCGCGTCATAGACGGCCGTGTCTCCGTGCGGGTGGTACTTACCGATCACGTCGCCCACGACGCGGGCCGACTTCTTGTAAGGCTTGTCCCGCGTGAACCCGTTTTCGTGCATGGAATAGAGGATGCGGCGGTGCACGGGTTTGAGGCCGTCGCGCACGTCGGGGATGGCGCGGCTCACGATGACGCTCATCGCGTAGTCGAGATAGGAGCGCTTCATCTCCTCCTCGATGGTGATCGGGGAGACGCCCTGTTCGGGCGGGCTTTCCGGACTTGGGTCCTGCGGGCCGTCTTTGGGGGTTTCGGTCTCGTCGGCCACGTCAGCTCTCCGGGTATATCATGCTGATTTCATTGGGTTTTCGCGGACCCGTGATTCGACTTGAAATCGCCGTCCCCGGGTAGCATTTTCAGTCGCGGTAAACAAATGCGGAACGCCCCTTGGAACACAGCCCACAGCGCCGCGTTTTGGAAGTCGATACACGCGAAGAGAGAGACGCAATGACCCCCATGAAAACACTGATGATCGGCCTCAGCGCTGCCGCCCTGCTCGCGGCATGCGGCGGCGATGCAGACGTCAAGCGCGAGGCCTCCGACCGCATGGACGCGGCTGTCGAAGCAGCAGCGCCCGCGCGTTCAGGCGAAGCCAGCTACGGCTCTGGCGACATGGATATGGACGCCGACGCGGCGATGATGAGCCAAACATTTGCCGTAATGAACTCATCCGGCAACCGGATCGGAGACGTCACCATCAGCGACACGGCGGATGGGGTAGACGTCATGCTCGACGTGACGTCTATCCCCGCGGGTAGCCACGCCATCCACTTCCACGAAGTCGGCACATGCGACGGGCCGGACTTCAAGAGCGCGGGAGGTCACTACAATCCATCAGGCGTCAATCACGGATTTGAGTCAGCCAGTCCCAATCCCCATGCCGGAGACATGCCGAATTTCGACGCACCGCAATCGGGCGTGGTGAAGACGACGCTGGAAAATGACCGTGTGAGCCTGTCGACGCGCCGCGGTATGGCGCCGCTTTTCGATGCCAATGGCACCGCACTCATTATTCACGCGGCCGCCGACGACTATAAGAGCCAGCCGAGCGGCGCGGCTGGCGGACGTATCGCCTGCGCGGTGATCGCCTCGAACTAAGGCGGGCTAGCGGATCAGGCGGACGTTGCGCTCGCCCTTGTTGCCGGTCGTCATGGTGATCTCTTCAGGCAACAGGGTGCGCAGCAGTTCGCGCAAGCTTGCCTCGTCATTGATGACGGCATAGACTGAGCCATCGTCTGCCTCATACATCAAAGACCCTTTGGCCCCGCCGCCGAGTATCTGGGGTTCTGGCAAGGCTTCTGCCTCTTTGCGAGGCGTGTCGGGGTCTTCAAATGCACAGGTCGAGGTTATCTCGGCGGCCGTTCCCGCCGCACCTGACAGATTGATGGCCATTATTTCTACGGCGCTATCGCGGGCTCCAGAACAGGCTTCGATGACGCGCTGCTCTTGCCGGGGACGGCAGACCTCGGCAAAGTTTCTCATCTCGACATCGAGAACGGCGCGAGCATCCCTGACCTCCTCCACGTGAAGCGCAGCGTCGGGAAGGTTGACGCCTTTTTCCAGCAACGGCAGATCTGGGTTCGTTAGGCTGTGCACCTCGATCGGGTCTGCGTTGGCCGCGGTTTCGCCGATGAATGGCGTACCGTTGGCTAGACGGTCATTGAGCAGCATATCCGTCGCCATATCCATCAGATCGACGCGACGCATGTGGTTTTCGGCGGCACCCAGGCCGCTGTCGAACTTATAGTCATCATCGTCGAAGAATGCGTTCTCTGGCGTCCGCACCGGCCGACCGTTGTCGACACCAGCCTTGAGCAGCCACTGCGCGAGTTCTTGCTGAGCATCTTCGAGCTCCGGCGGAGTTGTGCCACATCCCGCTGGCGAACCTGCCGCGAAGAAATCGCCTTTAGTCAAAATTTTGCCCCGCGCGTCACCCTTCTCGGAGTCCACGGCACCGTCGGTGATATAGATGACCATGCGGCGGACATCCTCGCCGTCCTCGCCCTTGGCATCCATCTGTTCTTTCACCGCTTTTTCTAGCGCCTCGCTGGGAACACCGCCTTCGCTCGTCGTCAGATAGGCGAGCGCGTCTATAAGCCCCTGCGTTCCCGGCTGCAGCTCTTCCATCCGGGCTTCGTTCAAACCCCAGTCGTATGGGTATATCGCCGCTTCAATGGAGCTGGCCGGATCTGCATCTCGTGCTCCGCCAAAGACATCATTGACGGCCGCGCGGATGGCATCGAGGCGGCGCGAATTCGACAGCCGGTCATCCATGGACAGCGACGCGTCCAACACAAAGGAGAGGGAGACCCGACTGAACAGGCCGCCGTTCTGTCCGGAATTGTACTCCGCCGCGACGGCGTTGCCACGGACCACACGACGATCATCGCCGAGCAATGTGCCGAAGATCATCGGCACCTTGGCTGTGAGATCGACTTCGACAGTCTGCGTCGCCTCGTTAAGCGTGATCGTCGGCTCATCGAGCAGGAATGCGCGAGGCGTCTGCTCCATGGTCGAATTGACCGCGGCAAGCGCAATGCGCTCGCGCTCCGCATATTGCATGTCTTCGGGGTGCATGGCCGCTAGCGCAGCAGTGTCGGCGATGGACTGGATTTGGTTCGCATGGTTGACCATGCGGGCGCCATCGATGGCCGCGCCGACGCTGAGGGTCAGCACACCGCCGGCGATCGCCGTGGTGATGGCCATGTTCCCGGCCAAGCCGAGCTGGAACTTGTTGATAATCCTCATCGGGTGAGGAAATACTAAACAACCCTTAAGGCCGAGCGACCAAAGACCTCTAACAAGAGGTTAAGGAAGAGCGGCGCGTCTCGTCACCGAAGCGCTCCTATAATCAGTCATCCTTCCAAATCTGATTCCACCATTTTGTATCGGGCTCCATATCATCCGCGCTGTAGAAGCCGACCGTGTCCTCGACCTTGCTGCGGATCTCGGCGCGTGAGCGGCCTGTCAGCTTGGCGAGCGTCTTCACTTCCGTCTCGCGGCGTTTGTTGACTTGCTCCTTGTACTCGGCTGCGGCCGGACAGCTCATCTCGCCGTCGAAGGCGTGGCGCAGCACATAGCGACCCTGGAAGTTGTCGCGATTGCCCGTGGTCTTGAAGCGCAGGTCTTCGGGAAAGCTCTCCGCGTCGTAGCGTACATGCAGTCGGGTGATGAAGACATCGCGGGCGGCTGACTTAGACCGGCCGCGGGGCATGGGCCGTCCGGGCTTCTGCTGGACCTCATTCAGCCAGAACACACCGAGCTCCTGCAGCTGGTCATCGGACAGCGGATCGGCCGCACAGGGGTCGCACCAGCTCATGTCCCAGGCATATTCCATGAACACGCCATGCCCGCCCTCCTTATCAGCCACGGTCGTAAACATGTCGCGATAGACATCGCCGAACTCGTCCTTGACGTGAACCGGTAGCTCCTGGCCCGACGGGATTTTCTGCGTGCGGTAGTTGGTCGTCTCCACCTGACCGCCACGGGTCAGCGCGTAAACGAACAGGTCCTGATCACCCTTGGCGTTGACCGTGCCGAGCCGAATGGGGAGCATGAATTTAGGCGTCTCGAAGGCGACCGCGATGGGGCGGAGCATCTCGCTGCCGTTCTCGGCCCGCTTTTCCAGGTTCACCTTGGCGACGAAGAATTTCATGTCCTGCTTTATATAGCTGCGCAGGGTGCGGCGGGCCTTCGGCGGGACTTTATAGCCCTCTTCGTTTAGCCAGGTCTGAAGACCTTCGCTCTCCTCGGCCGATAGGATCAGGATATCATATTCGCCGACTGTGAACTCGTCTTCGATAGTGACGCCGAGCGATTTGGCGCGTTCGATCATTGGCGCCGGCGGTGCGCTTCTTATCTTTCGCGAACCCGTCACAACCACTTCGTCATACATCACCGGGCTGCATGGATCGCCGTCGAAATACTCCACCAGTCGCGGCGCGGTGTAGGCGTCGAGATGGGCCAGTAGCGCCGGATCGCTGACATGGACCTGGTCGCGGGTAATGACCTGCGGAACCGGGATGACCATGGCGAACTCTTCCGGCTCGCCCTGATAGTCATTGGCCATGGTGATGACCGTGCGGTCGCCGTCGCGGACCATGGCGACCTTGGAGCTCTGATTGAACAGATCGGTGTCCGCCTTGGCGACGTAGAAGCCGCAGAAGGCTTGCGCACTCGTTGCAGCGAATGTGGCGCTCAGGACAATGGCGCTACTCAGCAGGCGTGAGGTCATAGGACGTCTCCGTTTGGGGAAAGAATTTAGGCCAGGCATAGCGCTGGCCAGAAAACACGCAGTCGATCAGCGGGACGAGCGGTGCGCAGAGGATGAGCGCCAGGATGATCCCGGCCGAGTTGTAGAGCGTGAATTGGATCGTAAACCCGACCGTCGCAACCAGCGCCGCGAACAGCACGCGCCCTACCCGCGCGTCCGGTGTCGTCTTCGGATCGCTGATCATGAAGAATGCGAAGACCAGCAGCGCGCCCGACTGCATCTGGTGCAGCGGAATGGACAACGGATCGCCAAGCCAGAGCGCTCGGCCCAGCAGTAGCGCGCCATAGCTACCAAGCAGTGCCAATGACACATCCCAGCGCTTGGCCTTGCCCGTGACAATACCTCCCAGCCCCAGCAGGAGAATGCCCAGCACGGGTGCCGCGCCCCACTGCCCTGGCGAAATCCACGCCGCGCCAAACAACAGGCTGACGATGACGAGACCGAAATTGGCGGGATTGAAGATATGCTTTCCTCGCCATCTGAGTAGATATTTGGACAGCACCACGATGATGCCCGCAGCGATGGAGAGCGTCACGCTGCCCGTGCGCAGAAGCAGGGTCAGCGACAAGGCGGAGATCAGAGGGCTACGCGCATCGAACGGACGCCGTGCGATGAACTTGTCCGCGAAAAACTGCGTGGTGAGCGTCGAGCCGACACAGCCCACAACATGCCACCACGGCAAGCGGAAACTGTAGGCGAACAAGCCGATCAGGATGAGCGTGGACAGGGTCGCGATCTGGTAATGGCGCGGATCGGCCAGCAGGCCACGCAGCCAGACGCTCCGATCCTGCACCAACCCTGTTACCATCGACGAACCCCTTCGTGATAGGATAACTCTAGGAGCCGGACTGTGGCGCGAATAGGGCGAATTTCATTACCTATCAGTCACCGAGCGGGTTGTAGGGATCGAGCTCTTGCGTCGTCCCGTCCGGCGACGTGTAGCTCACAACCTCATCTGTCATGGCGACTCGGTGGCCAGCGCCTTCCAGGATCATCGTCTTGCCGTCCCGCCGCGGGGACATCTCGGTCAGTGGCAAGGTCTCGAAGAAACGTCGGACTTTGGCTGACGCGCGCCACAGCCGGTCGCGCGTGCGCTGGTCCTCATTGGATAGATCCGAGGTCGGGGCATTGTTCTGCCAGCCAAAATACCACTCCACCCCAGCACCGCCGCCCAGTAGCGTCGGCCAGAGCACGCTCAGGATTTCCGGGCGTGGCCCTTCGACATCTGCATCAGGCCGCGCGCCGAACTCCCAGCCGAGTGGTTCGTCCACGCTGACCATCCATGGGCGGCCCGCCTCGGCGGACTTCGTCGTCCACTTCGCAACCTTGTCGAAATAGTCGTGATGAGCCTGCAGGCTGATGCCGGAGAAGCTCGGACGGCCGAGCAACTCACCGTAAAGCGCTTCCTCCTCATCCGGCCAGTTATGCGCGACGATCGGATGTTTGCGTGCATCGAGCGCGGTGATAAAATCCGCGAACTCTCCACGCTGCGCCGGGCTCGTCGGCTGTCGGTATGGGTCCGATCCGGTGTTGCCGACCACACCGTTTTCCTCGCCGAGGTTCCAGACCAGCATCGGCAGATGGCCAAACCGCGCGACCATTTCCCGGTAGTAGAGTTTGCGGGACGGCGCGAAATCGACACCGATCTCCAACCCGTCATGGACCTCGAAAAAGCTCTCATTCTCCGTCTCGGTGAAGAGAAAATGGATCGCCACACCCTTGTCATTGGCGTGCTCGAACACGGTTTGCCATTGGGCCAGCTTGCTGACATCGAAGACATAGGGGTCGTCGTGGCTGACCCAAGGGAACACATCCTGCCCGTCGCCTTCGACATTCATGCCGACGAGATATTGCGAGTTCACCCCGACATCGGCGTAGTAGTTGAACAGCCCGATGATGCCCTTGCCCTTATCGTCTAACCCGGGGCCGTCACCCCATGTCGGGTCTCCGGGCTTCCAATCCGCGACATGCGCCTCGAACTCATGCAGCTGATCCTCGCCGAGCGCCGGAAAACCAATTCCGCCCGCGGAGTAGGTGCCGTCGATGTCGGCATAGGCGAGAATGTTCTCCGGCGACCCCGCCCCGGTCTTAAGGAAGACCGAGCCGTCAGGGCGTTGGAGGTAGCGGGTGGGGCCTTGGGTGAGCGGGCGTCGAACTTCAGTGATCTCAATCGTTTTCGAGTAGCCAGAGAAGTCGGTGCAGGGTTCCTCTGCTATAGCCCTCAGCTCCCCAGCGCAAAACGCGGACGTGACCGTATAGGCACCAGCTTTGGACGGACGAAACTTCGCATGCCATTGTGGGTACAAGCCTTCGCCGTCAAAGTCCGCATAGCTTTCTCCGGCGAAATAGCCCGGCACGATGAAAGTCTCCCCCGTGTCAGCTTCGACATGCAAGTCCATGCGAAAGTCAGTGAATACTCTGTCAGGCGCTGCACCCTCCTTAAACCGATCTGGCATATGTCGGACATCAATGACGCCATCGTTGGTCGCCTGAGCACTGAACCGATAGAAAGACTCAGAACTACAGCCAGCAAGACTCGTTAGACTTACGGCGAGTAAAGCCATTGTGGTTAGGCTCCGCGTGTTCATCCCCCACTCCCCCTCGCCGCCTCAATAGCGCTCACCGCCGCGTTCCACGCCAGCATCACGCTCTGATGCCGCGCGGGATAGGCACGCACAACGTCCAGCAAAGCGAGCCGATCGAACCGTCCTGTCGGCGCGTCCGTATCCTGCTTCAGCATCGCGCGCAGTCCGTCACGCGCCTCCACCAACTCCGCCAGCGTCGCGCCCCTGATCCGCTCCAGCAGCAGCGCCGCGCTCGCCTGCCCCAGCGCGCAGGCTTCGATCCGGATGGCGGCATCAGACACGCGCTCTCCGTCCATCGCCACATCGAGCTCGACTTCGGAGCCGCAAAGTTTCGACACCTTGCGCGCCGTGCCGTCGGGCGCATCCAGTCGCCCGTTCTCCAATGTGGAGGCGAGTGACAGCACGTCGGTGTTGTAGAGATTGCCGAGCATATTGCCGATGTAGGCGGTTGCGAGGCTGCACGAAAGGGCGGGTTAGTAATCCGGATTGTAGATCGCGATGTTTTCCGGGATCAGCGTGTAGTCATAGGGAATGTAGAACCCCAGCGACAGATCGCCGGCGCGGTAGCTGCTCATCGGGCTGTCGATGTCGTTCAGCACGACGTGATAGTTTGGGCCGAGCTGTTCGCGGACGTCATTGATCTCGTCGATGACCAGCTTGATGACCCGCGGTCGATATTGGCGCGGGTTGACGACGGAGATGACAACTTCGCCCGTGTCATCGATGCTGATGCGCCCTTCTTCGGGAATGGACGCGACAAAGGCCGAGAGGCGCGTGGAAATAGCGAAGGCGTCTTCCACCGTGTCCGGGATCGGTGCCTTGATCTGGATGGTCGCAACCGATGTGTCGGGCCGCGGACCCTTCCCTATAGCGAGATAGAAGAGAGACGGCCGCAACGGCCGCACAGCATTGCCGTCCACAAACGACAGCGAGATGTCGTCTTCATCCTCCGCCGCGTCGATAAAGGCCTTGATCGTATCCGTCAGCTCCGAGACCCGCTCCGCCTGCTCACGCGCGTCGCTCTCGATCTCGACTTCGAGAAGCAGGTTGTCGCCGCGCACTATGAGCGACTGGCCGGGCACGGATGCGGTGCGCACGCCGGTGACGATAATCTCGTCTTCCACTTGCGCGAAAGCGGGAGTTGCAAGCGAGGCGAAGAGAGCGGCGAGCGCAAGACGTTTCATCATGGCTTGACCCTACAACCACGCCGATGCACCGCAAGCCATTTCGCGTACAGGGCGAACGCACGGGCACTAACGGGGGACCAACGGACAAGCCCGCCTGCGCGCGGCGCATTTGCCCCCTCGCCTTGCGCGGATGTTCTTCCTATGTCCCAAAGCAATGTCCCGCCCCGAATCATTCATCCCGGCTCCCGCAGCCCCGCGCGCAGGCTCGATCAGCCAGCGCGCCATGGTACGGCCGAAGCCGAAGAATGAAGCGGACTATCTCGACGGGCTCAATCCGGAACAGCGCGAAGCCGTGCTGACGACGGAAGGCCCGCTGCTCGTGCTGGCGGGTGCGGGCACGGGAAAGACGCGGGTGCTGACGACGCGGCTGGCGCATATATTGAACCTGCGCCTTGCTTGGCCGTCGCAGATCCTGTCGGTCACTTTCACCAACAAGGCCGCGCGCGAAATGCGCGAGCGGGTCGGCCACACCATTGGCGGCGCGGTAGAAGGCTTGCCGTGGCTCGGCACGTTCCACTCCATAGCAGCCAAGATACTCCGCATCCACGCGGAGCTGGTGGGGCTGAAGTCGAGCTACACGATACTCGACACGGACGACCAAGTCCGATTGCTGAAACAGGTGATCGAGGCGGCGGGTATCGACAGCAAACGCTGGACCGCTCGCTTCATGGCGTCGCTGATCGACGGCTGGAAGAACAAGGGGCTGACGCCGGAAAAGCTATCCGCCGATGACGGCTTTGCCTTTGCCGATGGCAAGGGCGTGGAAATCTACACGACCTATCAGAACCGCCTCAAAGTCCTGAACGCCTGCGACTTCGGCGATCTGCTGCTGCACAACATCACTATCTTCCAGCAGAACCCGGACGTGCTGAAGTCCTATCACGATAAATTTCGCTACATACTCGTCGACGAGTATCAGGACACGAACGTCGCGCAGTATCTGTGGTTGCGTCTGCTGGCCCAGGGCTCCAACAATGTCTGCTGCGTCGGCGACGACGACCAGTCGATCTATGGCTGGCGCGGGGCGGAAGTGGACAACATCCTGCGCTTTGAGACCGACTTTCCGGGCGCCAAGGTCATCCGGCTGGAGCGCAATTACCGCTCGACCGAGCACATACTCGGCGCGGCGTCAGGCCTGATTGCGGCGAACAAGGACCGCCTCGGCAAGACACTGTGGACCGAGGACGAAGGCGGGCACAAGGTCAGCGTGACGGGCGTCTGGGACGGCCCGGCCGAAGCCCGCATCATCAGCTCCGAGATTGAAAATTGGAAATCCAAAGGCCGCGCCTACAACGACGTTGCCATCCTCGTGCGCGCGTCCCGACAAATGCGCAATTTCGAAGAACGCTTTATCCAGCTGGGCCTGCCTTACCGCGTCATCGGCGGGCCGCGGTTCTTCGAACGGCAGGAAATCCGCGACGCCCACGCCTATGTCCGCACGCTGCGTAGCGAGACCGACGACCTCGCCTTCGAGCGCATTGTCAACGTCCCGAAGCGCGGGATTGGCGCGACGACCGTCAAGAAGCTGCAGGAGGCTGCGCGGGCGCTCAATGTCTCGCTAGAAACGGCGACCCGCAAATTGATCCGCACCGATGAGATACGCGGCCGCGCGCGATCGGCCCTGCGCGCTTTCATCATGGACCTCGACCGCTGGCGCGCGGACGCAGCCAATGTGCGCCACACAGAAATGGCCGAGCGCATTCTAGACGAGAGCGGCTACACCCAGATGTGGCGCGACAATAAGGACGCCAAGAGCCAGGGCCGCTTGGAGAACCTGAAAGAGCTGATCAATGCCATGGGCGAGTTCGAAACGCTCGACGCCTATCTGGAGCATGTCAGCCTCGTGCTCGATGTGGAGAGCGGACCACAGGAAGACGAGGTCAGCCTGATGACGCTGCACTCCGCCAAGGGACTTGAGTTCCCGCTGGTATTCCTGCCTGGCTGGGAAGAAGGCACATTTCCGAGTCAGCGCGCGTTGGACGAGGCGGGCATGGCGGGTCTCGAGGAGGAACGCCGCCTGGCCTATGTCGGTATCACCCGCGCGCGCGAGATGGCGAAGATCTACTTTGCCGCCAATCGCCAGATCTACGGCAGCTGGCAGAGCGCCCTGCCGTCGCGCTTCATCGATGAGCTGCCGATCCAGCATGTCGATGTCGAGAGCGAGTCCAACCAGTACAATCCGTCGCTGATCATGGACCGCGTGCAGGAAGACTTTGGCCGCAGCTTCACCCGCGCGCAGGACAATGGCCGCGCGTCCCCCGGCTGGAAACGCTACCAATCGAACAAGAATCGTAGCTTCGGCCGCGAACCGAAAGAGATCGAAGGCCACGCCGTGCGCCGCCCCGCCAAGGGCAAAGCGTCGAATTACAAAGCTGGCGATCGGGTCTTTCATCAGAAGTTCGGTTACGGAGACGTCCTGTCCGCCGACGGAACGAAGCTCACGGTGTCGTTCGACAAGGCGGGCGAAAAGAAAGTGCTGGACGGTTTCGTGGTGAAGGCAACCGACGTATAGCGCCCCATGCGCTGGCTCTCTTATCTGCTCCATTTTCTCTTTCTCATCGGCCTCGGCGGCTGCGCTTCGACGGATTTCAAGGTCTTGCAGATCAACTCGCTCGCCTCGACCCAGGCCGGTGACGGACAGTTCGACGGCTTGGAGGCGCTGGCCAGCCGCGCACCGCGCACCCGGACGCAGCGCGTCAACATCATGTTTCTGCACGGCATCGGCGCCATCGAAAATGAGGACGCGGACCCGCTGGCGAATAATTTTATTCAAGGCGTCGCCAATGCCTACGGACTGACGACCGAGGAGAAGTCGGTCAGCAATGTCTGCGGTCGCGACGAGGACAATGAGGACATCGCGCTTCGCAATCACCTTTTCATCACCCAGCCGACAGAGCGCCGTTTTAAAACCGTATTGGGCAGTGAGCTGAGCCTTAACCGCCTCGTCTGCATGGACCGGCAGGTGCTGCGGGTGCGCGAAGATCTGGAATACGTTATCTACCGCGTCTTCTGGGACGAGATTTTCTGGAAATCGCTGCAACTGCCACATCTTGGGCAGGACCGCGGCACGGCCGCCATGGGCGCGCCGTTGCTGCGGCGGCGATTCAACCGCGACCTGAAGGACGAGCTGGTCAATTTCGGCTTTTCCGACGCTGTGCTCTATCTTGGACCAGCGGGAGAGGCCATTCGCCGCGCCGTCAGCGGCGCTATGTGTGCCGCCGCGCTGGACGCCAACGGCTACGCGCTGACCGATCAAGGACCCGAGGTGAATTTCGAAACCGCCTGCGAACGGGCGTCATCGACCGATTTCGACATCGACCCCTTCGCCTTCGTATCCGAGTCCCTGGGCTCCAAGATCGCATTTGACGTGATGCGCAAACACATGACGGACGGCGTGACCGATGTGCATGACGCCATGATCTCCGGCACGCAAATCTACATGTTGGCCAACCAGCTGCCCCTGCTGGGCCTGTCGGACCTGAACGATGAGATAGCGTTCAAGCGTTCGGATTACGACGCCGGCCAGCGCCCGACCATCATCGCCTTTTCCGAGATCAACGACTTCCTGACCTATGAGCTCGTGCCCTTCTACGAACAGCTCTACCGCCTGTCCTCCGGCACGACCCCGGACGATCCGGCGGCGCGGGCACAGATAGTGGACCAGCTGGGATTCAACATCACCGACATGCGAGTCGAGTTCGCCAATCCGCTCATCCCCTTCGTCAACGGCTTCGTCGACCCGCTCTTCGCTCACAATGGCCACGTCAAACAGCCCGAGGTCATGGAGTTCATTCTCTGCGGCGCGGAGGGCAAGACCGTGAAATACGCCAACTGTCGTATCAGCACGCCGTCCCGGGCGAGAGGGCTCTTCAAATGAGCGATGCAGCCAAGTGGGCGCTCGACCTGCGCGCCACGCGAGACGCGGGCTACGACATCGCTGAAAGTCTCGGCTTTGCTGAGCTGGCGGATGCGCTGTCGGTCTCTGTTTTCGAGGACGGCCCCAAACATGTGCAGGTGCAGGCGCTCTATGCCGACGAGGCCACCGCACACGCCGCGCGTGCCACCTTGCCGGACGCGGCGGAGGCCGCAGTCTCCGCTCTGCCCGACGAGGACTGGGTCAGCCTCAGCCAATCCGGCCTGCCCGTGATCCGCGCAGGGCGCTTCGCCGTGCACGGCAGCCACGATCCCGCGCCCGCGGACGCCGAATACCCTATCCTGGTCGATGCAGGGCTAGCGTTCGGGACGGGTCATCACGGAACGACCCTTGCCTGCCTGACCATGATCGACGATCTCGAAGCAGAAGGTATCTCGCCGGACACGATCCTCGATCTCGGCACGGGTACAGGCCTGCTCGCCATCGCAGCCCTCAAGCTCTGGCCGGAGGCGAAGACGCTCGCGACGGATATCGACGCAGACGCGGTCGAGGTGGCTGCCAGGACCGCCGCTGCGAACGGCATGTCCTTCGACTGCGTCCAAGCAGACGGGTTTGATACGGACGCGCTGTCGGGCAAGCGGTTTGACCTCTTGCTCGCCAATATCATGGCCGGACCCTTGCGCGGCATGGCGGCTGAGATTGCAGATGCGCTCAACCCGGGCGGCTACGCCGTGCTGGCGGGAATACTCGACAATCAGGCGGAGTGGGTGGCCGACGCATTTCGCGCGCAAGGGCTTAATGTCGCTTTGCAGCCGTCTGTCGAAGGCTGGACATCCCTGCTCGCGCACAAGTGATCCGCCCATGAAAAAGCCCGGTCACCGGAATGACCGGGCCGGGCTTGTAGAGTTGTGTCTGGAGAGACCTAGATCGCGCGGATCAGACGGCGGGCCTGACGGGCGTTGCGACGGGACAACAGGCGAGCCGAGGGGGCAATGGCCTGTGGTTTCACCGTCACGGAAGTGCGCAATTGGGTCGTATCAAATTGATAGGACATGGTTTTCTTTCTTCTTATCGGGTGGACGACCGCAGCAGGATAGCGGGGCCGCCTCTTGGACGGCGGGGATGTATGGATGATCGCCCGTGATAAGAAGAACCGGGACAGGCTCGCTGCTATGCAGAATTGCAACGAACCGTTTGCCTTTCGGTAACGTTATAGACCGCTTCCCCCGCCCCGCTGGAGCGCGTATGGCGGGACTATGGGTATACAAGAGCAGATACAGAACTTCGACGTGGTCGGAGGACCGCAAATGGGGCGCGACAATGTCCCGATATTACGGGCCGCGCTGACGGATGCGAGCCTCGACGGCCTGCTGATCCCGCATGAGGATGAATATAATAACGAATATCTGCCCGCCCATAATGAACGACTGATGTGGGCAACGGGCTTCACCGGATCTGCGGGTGCGGCGGCTGTGTTCTCCGACCGCGCCGTCATGTTCACCGATGGCCGCTACACGCTGCAGGTCCGCGCGCAGGTCGATGGTGATCTGTTCGAATATGCGCGGCTGGAGCACGGCGTGGCAAACTGGCTGCGTGAGAATGTGCGCCGCGGCGAGCGTATCGGCTATGATCCGAAACTGCATTCCCCGCGCGCCGTTGCTGCGATCCGCAAGGCGGTGAAAGCGGCTGGCGGCACACTCGTCGCGCTCGATACCAATCCCATCGACACCGCCTGGACCGACCGCCCCGAGCCACCGCGCGGCAAAGTCACGATCCAGCCCGACAGCCTCGCCGGGCGTTCCCATGCGGAAAAGCGTGGCGAGATTGCTGAGGCCATCACTGGTGCCGGTGCCGATGCCGCCGTCATCACCGCGCCCGCCAGCGTGGCATGGCTTCTGAACCTGCGCGGCTCCGACGTGCGCTGCACACCGCTACTGCTTGGCAATGCGCTGATCGACGATCAGGGTCGCGTGACACTCTATACGGACCCAGAGAAGATCACCGACGATCTGCGCCGCCATCTCGGCAATGACGTGACGGTGCGCGAGGAGAGCACGCTGCCCCCAGACATGGCGAGCCTCGCGGGCAGGACCGTCATCGTCGACCCGGCCACCAGCTCCGCCTGGCATTCGCAGAGCCTGAAAGACGCGGGCGCGAATGTTCTGCCGCAACAGGACCCGATCGCACTGCCCAAGGCGCGCAAATCGCAGGCCGAGCTGCGCGGGACCGAGGCTGCGCACCGCCGCGACGCCGTTGCTGTTATCCAATTCCTCCACTGGCTGGATACAGAGGCGCAGTCCGGCGAATATGACGAGATCGATGCCGCCGTGCAGCTGGAAGGCTACCGCCGCGCCACAGGCGAACTGCGCGATCTGTCGTTCGAGACCATTTCGGGTGCGGGTTCCAATGGCGCGCACTGCCATTACCGCGTCAACACCGACACGTCGCTCAAATTGGAACCGGGCACCCTCTATCTCGTGGACAGCGGCGGGCAATATATTGACGGCACCACCGATGTGACGCGCACCGTCCCGATCGGCGAGCCGACGCAGGAAATGCGAGAGCGCTTCACCCTCGTGCTGCAAGGCCACATCGCGCTTGCCGTCGTCCGCTTTCCGGAAGGCACGACTGGCTCCAATCTGGACGCCCTCGCCCGTGTCCCGCTCTGGGCGGCCGGGCTAGACTATGATCACGGCACGGGGCACGGCGTCGGCGCATTCCTTGGCGTGCACGAAGGGCCGCAACGGATCAGCAAAGCACCGAATACGGTCGCTCTGGAGCCGGGTATGATCGTGTCTAATGAGCCGGGTTTCTACAAGGCGGGCGAATACGGCATTCGCATTGAGAACTTGCAATATGTGACCGAGCCCGAGCCGATCCCCGGCGGAGAGCGACCGATGCTCGGCTTCCACACCCTCACCCTCGCCCCGATCAACCGAGCACTAATCGACACCGACATGCTGAGCCGCTCCGAACGCGCCTATGTCGATGACTACCACGCCCGCGTGTGGGAAGAGATCGGGCCAAAGGTTTCTGGCGATATCAGGCGCTGGCTGAAATCCGCCTGCGCCCCGCTTTAAGCGCTCCCATGAAAGACACTCTAGACACCTTTAACCGCATCGCGGCGGCCTTGCTGGATGCCGAGGAACGCGAGCCGGTTGCACCGTTTCTGCCCGTGGACGCGCTCAGCGAGCGGCTCGACCTCACCCTGTCCGACGATGGCTTGGGACCGGAGGCGCTGGAAACCGCCCTGCGCGACCTTGTCCTCGCCACGCCGCGCACGGCCACACCCGCGTTCTTCAACCAGCTCTTTGGAGGGCGTCAGCCATCCGCGACACTCGGCGACCTGCTCTCGGTCATGCTCAACAACTCCATGGCGACATATAAGGCGGCGGGCCCGCAGATCGCCGTCGAGAAGACGCTGATCCGTGCGCTCTGCGACATGATCGGCTGGGACGAAAATTCCGGCGGCACGCTCGCGCCGGGCGGGTCCATGACCAACCTTATGGGCATGCTGATGGCGCGGGATGCCGCTTCACCTGACGTCCGCCACGCAGGGATGACGGGCGGCATGACGGTCTACACCTCTGTCGAGAGCCATTACAGCACGCCAAAGAACGCGGCCTTCTGCGGCATCGGACGCGACAATGTTCGCCACATTTCGACAGACGAGCATGGCGCCATGGACATGGCCGCGCTGCGCGACGCGGTGATGGCGGACAAGGCGGCGGGCCTCCATCCCGTGCTGATCAACTGCACCTCCGGCACGACCGTGCTCGGCGCCTATGACGATCTGGACGCGGCCGCCGATGTGGCTGAGGAATTCGGACTATGGCTGCATGTCGACGGCGCTTACGGCGGCGCGGCGATCTTGAGCGAGCACTATCGCAAGCTGGTGAACGGTGTGCACCGCGTGGACAGCTTTACGCTGAACGCGCACAAAATGCTTGGCACGCCGCTGTCGACCTCGCTGATCATGGTGCGCGATGCGAAGGCGCTCCACACCACCTTTTCCAACGACGCGAGTTATCTCTACCAGACGGATGGCGACGACTACAATCCGGGCAAGACCTCGCTTCAATGCGGCCGTCGGAACGATGCGCTGAAGTTCTGGACGTTGTGGAAGAGCATCGGAACCAAGGGGCTGGCGGATTTCGTGGACCACCAATTTGCGCTCGCCGATCGGGGGCGCGACTATGTACAAGGACATGCGGACTATATGGACTACAGCGTCGATGACACGGTCGCCGTCTGCTTCAATTACAAAGGAATAGCGGCGGAGACATTATGCACAGCGTTGTATGAGGAAGCGGAGCTGCTGGTCGGATACGGTTCGTTCCGGGGCGACACTTTCGTTCGACTGGTCACGATCAACGGGAACAATGCGTTCGCCGATATCGATGCGTTTTTCTCCAAGCTGGAGAGCTTTGTGGCGGAACGGCCGGAATTGGTGCCGAACTAAGGACGCGCTCTCCTCGCCGACTGATCAGCGGGAAAATGTCGGGCTGGGACCGCGTCCATCGCTGCCGATTGTCTTTCCGAGATGTTTAGGCTCTGTCGAGCCGAGCTTGCTGGCATCGCAGGCGCGGTCTGCTCCCGGCGTGAAAAGCGCCGGAAGCAAATCGGTGCCAGAGGGTAGCTCTAGAACGGGATTTCGTCGTCCAGATCGAAGTCCTGCTTCGGCCCGTCCATATTTCCGGCTGAGCGCGATCCGCCTCCGCCGCCTTGGTTGTAGCCGCCGCCACCCCCGCCCATGCGGTCCTGATTGTAGCCACCGCCACCGCCGCCGCCGAAGTTACCTCCGCCGCCATCGCTATTGCGCGAGTCGAGCATGGTCATGTTGGAGCCGGGGCCCTGCAGCACAATCTCCGTTGTGTATTTGTCATTGCCGTCGCGGTCCTGCCATTTGCGGGTCTGCAGCTTGCCTTCAATATAGAGCTTGGAGCCCTTCTTGACGTAGCGCTCCACGACACCAACGAGGCCTTCGCCGAAGATAGCGACGCGGTGCCATTCGGTCTTCTCGCGGCGCTCGCCGCTCTGCTTGTCGCGCCAGTTCTCACTCGTCGCGAGGCTAATGTTGGCGACCTTGCCGCCATTGCCGAAGGTCCGGACTTCGGGGTCA
>CALDUL010000057.1 GCA_937923575.1 uncultured Algimonas sp. | reverse complement strand
TCGGGATATCCGATATTGTAGCGAAACGGCAGACGGATACCGTCGGTCGATGCAATGCGCGAGAGATTGTCGATCCGCGACTGGATGAACTGGGTGTTGCGCAGCAGGGTGCGGTGATTGTTACGCACGTCATAGAGCACGACATAGATCAGCGTGACGCGCGCGATGATGAACTCGTCATCATGGCCTTCGACCACAACCACATCGCCGTCCACGAGAATATCCGAATTGAGGATGATCAGTCCCGACACGATATCCGGCGCCCAGATGCCGGAGGTGAAGGCGAGGAAACCGACGAAGATCCCGAAAATTCCCGTCGTTTCCAGCAGGCTGTCCGCACCCCAGATCTTGATCAAAATATAGACGACCGTGAGCACGATCACCGCCAGCAGCACGATTCCGACGAGGCGCGAGTTATACGTCTCCACATGCACCGTCTTGCGGTCGAGCTCCCGCTCGCGGCCGAAGCGGCGGCGCGACATGGTACCGGCCAGGCTGTAGAGAAACACGCCCGCATAGACGACCATCAGCGAGCCGCCGAGCTTGATGACATAGCCCTCATATCCGGCGACGAATTCGCGCAGGGCGAAATCGAGTCCGTGGAACAGCAGCACCAGAACATTCAGCGCCTGCAGAATCCGAACCTTGGGTTTGGGATCATGCTCGCCCGGCTCGATCAGCCGGACGATCGGCCGCGCCAGCACGAGCAATGCGATGTTGAGAAAGAACAAGCCGGTCAGCATCGGCCGCGAACCCGATACGACTTCGTTCCACAACCCTTGAATGAAGTCCAAAATAGTGACCCTCCCGACGACGGGTTTAAGACGGCGGGCGCAGCGACGCCAGCGCTGCATATGGCCGCTGGCCGCATATGGCCGATTATCAGGCGCGCGCGTTGAACGGCCCGCCATTCTCCACCAGACAGGGCGCGACGATAGGAGGAGAATGGCCATGACGGGGTATCGAAAATCAGCCCATCGTTCGATGCGGCGCGTGCGCGGCATTCTGCGCCGATCGGTTGTCTCCGCCCTCGCCTTCAGCCTTCTCGCGGCTTGCTCACCCGCCCGTGAAGACCCGGTCCGGCATAGCTACACAGCGAGCGGCGGGGCGGAGCTGTCCTATCTGGCAAGTGGGGATGGCCCGACCGTCGTGCTGTTTCACGGCCTGACCAGCAGTGCGCAGAGCAACTATTTCGGCACGCCAATCGCGGACGCGCTGCGCGATGCGGGCTTTCGCGTGATCGCCACCGATCTGCGCGGGCATGGCAGCTCTGCCGTTGCGAACACGGCCGAGAACTGGCCCGTCGATGTGCTCGCGCAGGACGCGGCCCTGCTGATCGCGTCTCTGGAGGAGCCACCCGTGGCCGTGGTCGGCTACTCGCTCGGCGCGCTGGTGAGCTTGCGGTTGCAGGCGACGGGCGGGTTCGATGCGCCCGCTCTGGCGCTCGGCGGGATGGGCGACATGACGGCTGTGATCGGCGACCGAAGGCGCCATGACGGTCTGGACGCACTTCTGAAGTCCGTCGCCGCTGACGAGCGAGGAGAGCTGCAGGACAGGGTTCGCCTCATGCTCGCCGCGTCGGGCAGCCGGGCGGATTCCGTGCGCGGCTCACTGCGTCACCGCATGACGGTCAGCAAGGCGGACCTGGCCGCGATGGACATGCCCGTGCTGGTGCTGAACGGGGAAGACGATTTCGACAATGGCGACGGCAGCGTTCTGGCGACGATGATGCCCAATGCCCACTTCCAGACTGTGCCCGGAGACCATCTCAGCGCGCCGCAATCACGGGCTTATGCCGACACTCTTGCAGACTGGTTGGTCTACACGACGCGTTAGCGCTGTCGGCCCTGCGCCGAGCGGATGCAATCTTGGGTGAGGAGCGGCGCCGAAACATGTCATCCGCGCAGCAAAAAGCCCGGGTCGCGAGACCCGGGCTTTTCATTGTGTCGCGTGAGCGGGACCTAATTAAAGGACGCGGCACCCACGTCCGACAGAGTGATCAGCACTTCCGTGCGGCGGTTCAGCTGTTCCTTGACGCCGTCACCGGTTGGGACGAACGGCTCGGTCTCGCCTTTGCCTTCCGAGGTGATCAAGACCGGGTTCACACCCTGGCGGACCAGCTCTTCGCGAGCGTCGGCAGCGCGACGCTTGGAAAGGTTCAGGTTATAGGCCGCGGAACCCGACGTGTCGGTGTGACCGACGACGCGGATGTTCGACACCTGGCAGAACTGGCCGATGTCGAGGATGCGGTTGATCGTGTTGCGAGTTTCAGCCGACTGGCCCTTGTTGAACTCGTAATAGATGATCTCCTGACGGTTCTGCGTACCGCAGAGGCTTTCGATCGTTTCGACCGAACGACGCGGACATGCGTTCATGTCGGACACTTGGGTCACGCCATCGGGGCAAGTCAGCATCACTGGCTCGACCGGGCAAAGCGCCAGATCCGTCACCGAGCTACCATCCCAGCAGGTGAAGGTCTGCACAGGCGGTGGTGGTGGCGGTGGTGGGCAGAGCGCACGGTCGGTAACCACGGAGCCGTCGAAGCAAGTGAAGGTCACTGGCGGCGGAGGTGGTGGTGGTGGTGGTGCAACGAACCTCTCGCCACCGAACTGGTAGCGCAGACCGGTCATGACCGAGTGGATCGTCAGATCTTCGAGTGTCGCGATGAATGGGTCGGAGGAGGTGGATGGCGTCGGGTCGGCACGGACACCGGTGCGAACACCGTCAAAATCCAGATCGTTCGCGCGCTGGTAGCTATAGTGCGTGTCCCAGGTCAGGCGGTCCGTCAGGTCGATGCCGACACCGGCAAGCGCCTGATAGGCGAACGCCCAATCCGAGTCGTTGACGTCACAGCTATAGACGGTGCCTTCATCGGCTGCACCTGGGCAAGCCGGGTGGCGCACCAGGTTGAAATCGTCGAAGTCCATATCGCCGTCGGCATCGCCGCGCAGCGTCAGGAAATCGTGCGCGGCGAAGCTGGCATCACCGCGCAGCGCACCGGCACCAACGCCGACGAAAGGCTTGAAGCGGCCGAGGCCATCAAAATCATAGATCAGGTTCGCCATCAGCGACTGGTTGCGCAGCTTCGCAAAGCTGTTTGGCGTGTTCGAGATCGCACCAAGGTCCTGAAGGCCGTAATCGCCATCGAGTTCCACGCGCCAATTGTTGTCGAAGCGGTAGCCGAGGCCGAGCGAGGCCGCGATATCGGATTCGCCTTCGACTTCGCCAGTACCGACAGCCGTGCTGTCGATGCCGCCGAGGATCTCGGAGCTGCCCGCGACGCCGAGGCCTGCGTTACCGCGGATGTAGACACCGCTGTCTTGGGCCGAGGCCATGGTGACGGAGGCGAGCGCCGCCGTCAGTGCCAGGCCGGATGCAGCCAAGCAGGATGTGAACTGTTTCATGGAAAACTTCCCTGTTGTCCCTGTACGCGCAATCGCGCTGGTTATGGTCAAGGCCAGCATCCACGCGGTGCGCAGCACTGACTTCAAACGGGTTAACTCCCGTGACCCTGTTTCCGTTCCAAAGAACGGGCCGACCACAGGATTAATGTAATTAAAGGGAATTGCAACCCGACTCGCGCCCACAAGGCGTGTTTTGTAGCGCCAAAAACACCGAGGGGAATCCCCTCCAAAGCCATGTATATATTGGCGGGCAGCACGCAGAGCAGGTAGATCGCCAAAGCCCAACCGGTGCGCGCGCGCCATGCCGGCAAGAGCAATCCAAGCGCGAAGACCAGCTCCATCGCGCCCGTAATCCGGACAATGGCCTTCGGAAACGGCAGGATCGGTGGGACGATGGTGGAAAATGCATCGACTTCGGTAAAATGCAGGATGCCCGCCACCGCAAAAAACGCGGCCAACACCCAGCAGAGGGCTGTTCTGACCACGCGCTAGAACACGCCCGAGCCGTCACAGGCGATCAACAGCTGTCCGGCCAGCCCCGCTTTGCGGTGCTTGTGTATCTTTCTGTAATCAGGATTGCTCACGGCCGCGAACATGGCCTTGCGGTTCGGATAGCGCACAATGGCGACCGCGTCCCACTCCCCGCCCGCGGCGTCCGCATCCTCTCCGATCATGAAATCGAGAACGCGCCCGCCGAAAACCGTCTCAGAGCCTTCCAGCCCCTGGTCGCGCAACATCTGCCCGAAAGCCTTGGCATAGCGGCCATAAGCTTCGGCGCCGGAGACGTCTTCGCCGTCATGATAGGTCGCGCGGTCCTTGAACTTCAACAGGTTGAGCATGAACACCGGTTCGTCCTCGGCATGGGCGGCGAGGAAGCGTTCGATCTGCGCAGCTGTCGGCTCTACGGCGTTGAGGGTCGGCATGAGCTAGCTCCCATACCCTGGCGCTTCCATGATCTCGTCGTCCGAGCTCGCCAGCGTATCGGGATCGACGAAGAAATCCGCCATCAGCGGGCCGTCGTGATCCGCACGGCGGTAGCGCGCGGCGTCGAACGCGCCCGCCTCTTTCAGCACATCCTCGTCGATCAGGAATTGCCCTGTGAAGTCGGTGGGCTTTGACAGTACATGATAGGCCGCGTCGGCCATGATCTCGGGGCTGCGGCTCATCTTCGCCATGGCGTCACCGCCCAGCACATTGCGCACGGCGGCCGTGTCGATCGAGGTCATCGGCCAGAGCGAGTTGACCGCGATACCGTCCCGCCGGAACTCTTCGCTCATGCCCAGCGTGCACAGGCTCATGCCGTATTTCGCCATGGTGTAGGCGGTGTGGCGCGCGAACCATTTGGGGTGCATGTCCAATGGCGGCGCGATGTTCAGTATATGGGCGTGGTCGCTGTCGACCAGATGCTGATGCGCGCTGCGGCTCATGGAGAACGTCCCGCGCGCGTTGACCTGGTTCATCAGGTCGAACCGCTTCATCGGTGTCATCGTGGTCGGCGTGAGGCTGATGGCGGACGCATTGTTGACGAGGATGTCGATCCCGCCGAACCGGTCCGCCGTCTGCGCGATGGCCGCCTCGACCGAGCCGTCATCGCGAATGTCGCAGACGATCGGCAGACAGGTGCCGCCCGCCGCTTCGATCTCCTCGGCCGCCGTGTAGATCGTGCCTTCGAGCTTCGGATGCGGCTCGGCCGTTTTCGCACAGATCGCGATATTCGCGCCGTCCGCCGCAATGCGTTTGGCGATGGCCAGGCCGATCCCGCGCGAGCCGCCGGACATGATGAGAGTGCGGTTCTTGAAAGTCATGCGGGCTCCTGATGTGTTTGCGCTTCGCCTAGGGTTCGCGGCGCCACTTGCCAAGCTATCGTATATAAAGAGCGCGCGTTCACGCCGCCTCCAGCTCTCCCTGCCTGTTCCAGAGCTCCGAATAAAGACCGCCACGTTCGAGCAATGCCGTGTGCGTCCCGCGCTCCACAATCCGCCCTGCCTCCATGACGAGGATCTGGTCCGCATCCTGAATGGTCGATAGCCTGTGGGCGACGACAAGCGTCGTGCGCCCTCTCGCGGTACTGCTCAGCGCGCCCTGGATCTCGACCTCGGTGGCGCTGTCCAGCGCGCTGGTGGCCTCGTCCAGGATCAGGATCGCTGGATCCTTGAGCAGCGTGCGCGCGATGGCGACGCGCTGCTTTTCCCCGCCGGATAGTTTCAGCCCACGCTCGCCGACCATGGTGTCGTAGCCTTTGGGGAGCCGGGCGATGAAGTCGTGGATCTGTGCATCCCGCGCCGCCTGTTCCACCTCGGACTGAGACGCGTCCGGATTGGCATAGGCAATGTTGTAGCCAATCGTATCGTTGAACAGCACCGTGTCCTGCGGAACCATGCCGATGGCCGCGCGAAGGCTGCCTTGGGTCACGTCGCGGATGTCGCGCCCGTCGATGCGCACGCTTCCGCCGGCAATATCGTAGAAACGGTAGAGGATACGCGACAGGGTCGACTTGCCCGCACCCGTCGGTCCGACGACAGCGACGGTCTGCCCGTCCTCGACCGTGAAGCTGACGCCGTGCAGTATCTGCCGATCGTCGTCATAGGCAAAGTCCACATTCTCGAACTCGATCCGGCCCTGCACCCGACCGATATCCTCGGCATGGGCGGCGTCGCGCACTTCCGGCTCCTCATCCAGGAGCGTGAACATCCGCTCCAGATCGGTCAGCGACTGCTTGATCTCGCGGTAAGCGAAGCCGAGAATGTTGAGCGGGCGGTAGAGCTGGCTCATCAGCAGAGTGATGGTGAACATGTCCTTGGTGTCCATGCCGCCGCCCAGCACGCGCTCGGCCGCCAGGATCATCATGGCGATGATGCCGACATTCATCAGGAAGTTCTGCCCGATGTTGACGGTCGCCAGCGACGTCCGAGACCGCACGGCGGCGCGGGCATAGGCCTCCATCGCCGCGTCATAGCGCGCAACCTCGCGCGCCTCCGCGTCGAAATATTTGACTGTCTCGTAGTTCAGCAGGCTGTCCACGGCCCGCGCCCAGCTCTCCGTGTCGCGCTTGTTCATCTCCCGCCGGAACTTCAACCGCCACTCCGTCGTGATGACGGTAAAGGCCACATAGGTCACGACGATGCCGACCGCGATGAGCGCGAACCACGCATCATAGGCGACCGTGAGTGCCGCGCCCGCGATGATGAGCTGAAGGAAAGTCGGCCCGATATTGAACAGCAGGAAGCGGAACAGGAAGTCGATGGAGCGCACGCCGCGCTCGATGATGCGCGACAGCCCGCCCGTGCGTTTCGCCAGATGATAGCGCAGGCCGAGCCGGTGCAGATGCGCAAAGGTCTGGGTCGCGATCCGGCGCTGGGCCAGCTGCGCGACGGGCGCGAAGACATATTCGCGCGCTTCGGAGAACGCTGTCGAAAGCAGACGCATTGCGCCGTAAGCCAACAGGAAAAACCCGATGATCGCCACCGCATCGCCAAACGCGCTGCCGTCGCTCACCGCGTCCTGGACCGAGCCTTGCGCTTCGCCGATGAAAAACGGCGCGGCGACAATGAAGAACTGGCTGGTAATGACGAGCGCGATCGCGACGACCGCCCGAACCTTGTAGGACGGCTTGTCCGCCGGCCAGACGTAAGGCAGCAATTTGCGAAGTGCGGCCAGCTGCTCGAACAGCGTGCGTTCCTCAGCAGGATCGAATGAGTCGGGATGGGCGGGCGGCATTGAGCGGCATGTGGGGGGCGAAGCACGTAACAGCAAGCGACAGCGCTCCGCTCGCCCACAGCCTGCGCACAGCGGTCGCGTGAGATGGACAGCCACGCGCCCATGTCCCACCGCGGATCATGCCGACGGCCAAGACGCGATGTCGTATGCCAAGATACGAGGCGCGGACGTCTGCCCAGTGTTGGACAAACAAACAAAATACCATTTCACACCGGGCAGACGCCCGCGCGTGATCCTCGAGGCTGTTAGTCACACCACAGATGTCCGGTCTGGCACGGATGGGAGGGCAGCGGTCTCCGGCTTTGGCGCAGTGCCGAAACCATCCAAGGCGCGCGCCGCCTCCCCCACCCAGCAACGGCCGGACGTTCATCTGTGGTGCGAACAGTCGGGCAGAGCACAGCTTGCATAGGCTGCGCGCCACCGCCGGATGAACGACGAAGGCTCTCACCTTGCGCCAGCGACTGCACCGCCAGCACGCTCACCCGGCCCGCTCGGACCTCGTCCCCACCGCGGTCATGCAACCTCCTCGTGAACGGGAACGATGGGGTCAGAGTATGGAACGTGGACAGGGGGTGGATGGGATTGGTTGGATGTGCGGCGAATGTGGGGTCTGCGCACCGCTTTGCCGGGGATATATGTCCCGCGCTCGGAGATGAGACCGATGTAGGGTAAATAGGCGCGCTCTCTGTCTAGAGCTCCGGATTCATCCCGAAATACCGCTCCGGCAATCGTTTCGCCTCGCGCAATTCCTCCAATGAACACCCGCGCAGCTCATGCGGGAATACCGTCCACTGATCCGTCTCATGGACGAAATAGTCCGGCACACGGTCGGTCTGGTTGCGCGCAGGTTTATAGTAGAGCGTGGCGACGCGCAGGTCAGTGGGTGTGTTGGCGCGGGCGCGGGACTGCAGGCTCTCTATGATGGCCTTCACCGAGCGCCCTGAGTCGAAAATATCGTCCACGATCAGCAGACGGTCATCCGCATTGATCAGGTCCACCACCTGCTGCAGCCCGAAGACCTGTACCGCGCCCTGTTCCCGTCCACCGCCGTAGGAGCTGGTGCGGATGGCGAAATGCTCGGTCGGACAGCGCAAAGTCTCCAGCACTTCCTGCACCGCGATCCCGATCGGTGTGCCCCCGCGCCAGACGCCCAGGATGAAGGTCGGGCGAAAGCCGGACTCGTGCACGCGCAAGCCGAGCTCGAAGCTGTCGCGCAGCAGGGTTTCGGCATCGAGGAAGAGCTTGTCGGGAGTGGCTGTCATGGCGGCGTCCTAGCGCAGGCGGGCCGGGGGTGCACCGACTTTACAGCCATGGTGGAGTAATAGATGGCTCGAGCGATGAGACCCTCCGCCCTGCACTCTCTTGTCGCCCTGCCCGCATTGTTCCTGCTGCCGTCCTGCGCGACACTGGGCAGCATTCCAACAGCCTGCAATTATGACGGGCCGAGCGCCACGCTGTCCATCTCCGGACCTATCGACGACGACTTCGGCGCTTGCATCACGCGCCATGCCCAGCTTGTGGAGATGCTGGTCGTCAATACAGGCGGCGGTGACGTGATCACGGCGCTGGACAATGTCGCCGCATTGGAAGCGGGCGGCGGCTATGATCTGGTGGTGGACGGACTGTGCGGCTCGTCCTGCGCCAACTACCTGCTCCCGGCGGCGCGCAGCGTGGTGGTGCGCGAGGACGGGGTGGTCATGATCCATGGCTCCATCGACGCGGGGCTGGTCGAGCGGGACTTCCCCGATGATACGGAGAAAATGTCGACCTTTCAGGCGCTGATCGACAAGCAGGAGGCCTTCCGTACGGCGCACGGCATCGCGCCCGGCTGGTGGCTGCGCCGCACCAAGGCCGATTACGAGGCAAACCGCTTTGGCGACCATGTGACGGGCAAGGGCCGGACCTGGGGCGGCGAGGCACCGAAGCGCGTGCGCGGACTGGCCGCGACCCCCGCCTTCATCGCGTCCTGCCTGCCCGGCCTCGACATCCGCTTCGAACAGCCGGAGCCGTCCGACAGCCTGCGCAAACACATGGACAGGAACGGCTGGCTCGACACCTCCGCCATGGCCTGCGTTGACCCCGCCCTGCCCGGCTAATCCTCAATTTATCGTGCGAATTCGTACAGCGACTTGAACCAAACGGCCCATCCGCCCATTTGCACCTCATGAGCACGACAGACCTTATCAAAGACACAACCGACATGACCTTCATGGCCGATGTCATCGAAGCTTCCGCCGAGGTGCCGGTGATCGTCGATTTCTGGGCACCGTGGTGCGGGCCATGCAAGCAGTTGATGCCCAAGCTGGAGAAGAAGGTCCGCGCCGCGGGCGGGACCGTGAAGCTGGTCAAGCTGAACACGCAGGACCAGCAGCAGGTCGCCTCGCAAATGGGCATCCGGTCGATCCCGGCAGTCTATGCCTTTGTGGACGGCAAGCCCGTGGACGGCTTCATGGGCAATGTGCCGGAGACCGAGATCGACAAATTCATCGCCCGGCTGACGGGTGAGTCTGACCCGGCCGAAGAGGCGCAGGCACTGGTCGAGCGCGCGCGCAGCTCGCTGACAGCCGGAGACCCCGGCGGCGCGGCGCAGGATTTTGCGCAGGCCCTGCAGCTGGACCCTGAGAACGGTTCCGCGCTGGCGGGGCTCGCGCGCGTCTATCTCGATATGGGCGAGCGCGACATGGCGGCCGAAATGGTGGCAAGCGCGCAAGGCAAGCTGGCCGAACATCCCGAAGTGGCTTCGATCCGTTCTGAGCTTGCGCTATCAGAAACAGCCCCGGAGCCGGTCGCGGAAGACGATGAGGCCGTTGAAGATACCGAACTGCTGGAAGCCGAAGGCGCAGTGGCGGTCAGCCCGGACAATCTCGACGCGCGGCTGGTGCTGGCGCAGGCTCTGGCGGCGCGCGGGCGTCGGGCGGAGGCGGTGGACCATCTGCTCTACAGTATCGAGCGCGACCGCAAACATGACGACGAAGCCGCGCGGTTGTTCCTGCTGACGATCTTCGAGGCGGAAGGGTCCGAGTCCGAGATCAGCATGGACGGCCGCAAGCGCCTGTCCGCGATCCTGTTCTCGTGAGCACGCATTACAAAGCCATTGCGAAGCGGACCAAGCCCGCGCGCGTGCCGGTGTTTCCTCTGGGCGGGGCGGTGTTGCTGCCCGTCTGCGACCTGCCGCTGAACATTTTCGAGCCGCGCTATCTCAACATGATCGACGACGCGCTGAGAAGCGATCGGCTGATCGGTATGGTGCAGAGCACGGATAGCGAGACCGGCATGGCGGAGGTCGGCGGGCTGGGCCGGATCACGCAGTTTTCCGAAACCGATGACGGCCGCTATCTGGTTGTGCTGAAGGGGCTGAAGCGCTTTCGCATTACCAATGTCCCGGACGTCACCACGCCCTATCGTCAGGCCGACGTCAGCTTCGAGGGCTTTGAAGAAGACCCGGATATTCACGCCGCCAAGCAGACATCCGAGGCGCTGTCCGAATCCGGCCGTTCGGACCGCGCGGCGCTGACAGTCGCGATGAAAGCGCTGGCCAAGGCGGTCGGCGTGGAGGTCGACTGGAATGCGCTGTCCGAAATTCCCCTGCCCGTGCTGGTCAACCAGGCCGCCACGATCAGCCCGTTCTCGGCCGTCGATAAACAGTCCCTGCTGGAAGCGGCGACGTCGGACGAGCGCCGGAGGTTGTTGATTGGCCTCATGCACCTTTACGCCAGCGGAGGAATGGGCGATAAGGGAGACCAACCGACACAGTAGCCAAATTGGGGCGGCTGTGACGCGAGGCCACATTATTATGACTGATCATGGCAGCGACAAGCGGCCCGGAGATGACCACTCCATCCCGGATAATGTGCCGCTCGACCCCAAGATGCTCGGCGTGCTGGTCTGTCCAAAGACGCGCGGACCACTGGTCCACGACGCCGAAGCCAGAGAGCTGATCAGCAAGAAGGCCGGGCTCGCCTATCCCATACGCGGCGGCGTACCGATTTTGTTGATCGAAGAAGCGCGCAAGCTCTAGTTTGTTAGTTTAACCCGTGTTTAATCGCAGGGTCGTGAACTTGCTCCGGGGAACGTTTAGCGTGCGGAGGGCGTTTGCCTTTCATGACACACCACACGCACACGACGCTTCGCAGCGCGCTCGCCACAGTCGCCGTTTCGGCGTTGATGCTGGGCGCTGCTCCGGCTTTCGCGGAGAGCCACCCTCCGCTCAAGCGTGCGGACGGTCCGCAGACGATCATGAAATCCCTCATTGGCGAACCCAAAGGCTCCGACATTGCCGTCGCCATAGAAGAGCGGGTCATGGCCGGCGCGATCACCGACCGGTTGGACGGCAAGGTCTCAAAAGGCGCGATCGACGCCGCCCGCCAGGCCTATGCGCAGAACGTCTTTGCCCCGCTGTGGACGCGTGAAGCGGCCGAACGCCTGATGGCTGCCAACCCCGCCTGCCGCGACGAAGGTGTCGATAGCGGCATCACCGACGCCCAGCTGCGCGCGGCCATCGACGCGCGCTTCACGGGCTCTGCCGACGCCCGGGCCAAGGCCGATCTGCGCCTGTCCGCCACGTGGCTGCGTCTGGCTTCGACCGTCTCCGGCGGGCTCTCTGACGAAGGCGGCATGGTACGTAGCCCGGAAGCCGCGCCCGCGCGGTCCGATCTGGTCGCCGCGCTGGTCCGTGCCGCGTCCGGCGACCCAGTCGCCGAGTTCAAGCAATTCGCGTCTGTCGCGCCGCAATATCACGATCTGCAACGCGCGCTGAAGACCTACCGCAAACATGCGGAAAACGGTGGTTGGATGCGCGTGCGCAAGGGCAAGGAGATGTTGGAGCCCGGCATGAACGACCCGCGCGTGCCCGCCCTGCGTGAGCGCCTGCGCAGCGAGGGCTACGCGGCCCCACGTCGCTATGCGTCGCTGTCCCCTGACAATGCCGCCGACATGACCGCTGCGCCGACGCTCTATGACGACGCGCTCGTCGAACAGCTCAAGGCCTGGCAGAAAGCCCATGGATTGAAGCAGGACGGCGTGCTCGGCCCCGCCACGCTCGCCGCGCTCAACGAGTCGGTCGAGAGCAAGATCAGCCGCGTGCAACGCGCCATGGATCACTGGCGCGGGTTCGATCCGGGCGAGCAATATATCTGGGTCAACATCCCGTCCTACCGCGCCGAAGGCTGGAAAGACGGCGTTCGCGAAATTTCCATGGACACCATCGTGGGCACAAAACGCACGCCCACCACAAACTTCTCAGACGAGATCGAATATATCGTGGTGAACCCGAAATGGTTCCTGCCGATCGGGCTGTTCAAGCGCCAGAAATTGCGCAAGCTTCGCGCGGATCCGGGTTATGCCCACGCCAAGAAATACAAGATTTTCGACCGCGCATCCGGAGCCGAGCTCGATCCCTATGCGGTGGACTGGAACAGCGAGGGCGTCGCACGCCGCATCCAGATGGTGCAGTCGCCCGGCCCGCATAATGCACTGGGCCAGCTGAAGATCATCTTCCCGAACAAGCACTCCATCTATCTGCACGACACGCCGGACCGTCATCTGTTCGAGCGCGACGTGCGCGCGCTCTCGTCGGGCTGCGTGCGCCTGCAGGACCCCGTCGCCATGGCCAACTGGCTGACCGATCATGACGACGCGATTTCGACCGCCGTTTTCAACGAAACGCTGGAGAGCCGCCAGCGCGAGCGCTTCCATCTCGACCGCCATGTGCAGGTCCATCTGACCTATCTGCCGGCCGCCGTGGCGCCCGATGGTCGCGTGGAGTTTCCCGCCGACATCTATGCAAAATTCAAGAAGCCAACACTGGCAAAGGGCGTCTATCCCGACGATATGAGGGCGGATGATACGCCGTCCGACCGTTTCGTGAATAACGACACGGACGAGCTCGGCCCAAGACGGGATATGCTGCAGTAATGACTATGTTGAAGGGGATGATGGCCGCCGGAATATTGGCAGTCGCCACGCCCGCAATCGCCAATAGCGGCGCGGAGTCCGACTCCGTCACCGCCGACTACCAACCACGCTTCGACGTCTGGTACGAAACCATCCTGCCCGGAGAGAGCCTGCCCATCACCCTGCCCCTAGGCCACGAGCTGGTCATCGGAACAGATGTCGGGGGCACGACCATTTGGACCCCGGACTGGCGCGCACCGGGCGGCGCGACCACCCTGCCCGCCACCCTGCGCCGCGATGGCCGCGAGATTGCCAAGATCAACATCTTCGTCATGGAGCCGCTGTCCAATGTCGACGCCAAGGGCTGGCTGAACGGCTACCGGATCGGCAAATATCCCAAGAATCCCCCGGAAGGCTTCATCCGCCTCGATGGTCCCGAAGACCGGCAGCATGACCTGTCGCCCCACTTCAAGCTGGGTCAGTTCCTGTGCAAGCAGCAACCCGACCATTGGCCGAAATATGTCATCGTCTCCCAGAACAATGTCCGCCGCCTCGAGGCCCTGCTGCAGAGCCTGAATGAGGACAAGACGACCGACGCCGACACATTTTTCGTGATGAGCGGCTTTCGCACGCCGTTTTACAACTCGGCTATCGGCTCGGCCAAATTCTCCCGCCACATGTATGGCGACGCCGCCGACATCTATGTCGATTACAAACCGCGCAATGGCAATATGGACGATCTGAACAAGGACGGGAAGATCAACAAGGCCGACGCCAACTGGCTCTATGACTACGCGCAGAAACTCTACCGCCGCCGCACCGACCTGCCCAAGGGGGGCATCGGCTCCTACAAGGCCAACGCCGTCCACGGCCCGTTCGTGCATGTCGACGGCCGCGGGCGAGAGGCGCGTTGGGGTCGGGGCTAGAGCCTCCACCACCGCCCGTCGACGCGCCGCACCCGTTGACGTGCCGCGCGCCCGTGCCCACATCAGCGGCATGAGCAACACATCCCCTCAACATGACGACTACCTGCGCGAACGGTGGCGCTCCACGACGATCCTGTCAGTGCGCAAGAACGGCAAGGTCGTCGTTGTCGGCGACGGCCAGGTCAGCGCTGGCAACACCGTCATGAAGGGCAAGACGCGCAAGGTCAGGCGCATTGGAAAAGGCGGCAATGTGCTCGCCGGTTTCGCCGGCGCCACCGCCGACGCTTTCGCCCTGCTGGAGCGGCTGGAGGCGAAGATCGAAGCCTATCCCGACCAGCTCGCCCGCGCTTGCGTGGAGCTGACAAAGGATTGGCGCACCGACAAATATCTGCGCAATCTGGAGGCCATGTTGATTGTCGCCGATGCGGACGGAACTTACGTGCTGACCGGAAACGGCGATGTGGTCGAGCCGGACGAGGGCGTGGTCGCCATCGGCTCCGGCGGCAATTACGCCTATGCGGCCGCGCTCGCGATGGCGGAGTATGAGGACGATCCGGAAGTGATCGCGCGCAAGGCGATGTCGGTGGCGGATCGGATTTGTGTGTTCACGAACAACAATCTCACGATCGAGACCATTGGCTGACAAAGCGGATAAACCCGCTCCGTAGGCGAAGCGAAGGGCTGTAGCGTTTATCCGCTAGCGTCCGACGCAGCAGGACCGTCGAGCGCAGCTCGAACCCCGCCCTATGTGGCGGGACGAGCGCGTGAGCGGTCGATTCCCATGGACCGCATGACAGCGGGGTTGGAGGTGGCACATACAAAAAAGCCGGGCGCGAGCCCGACCTTCCTTCACTTCGCTCAGAGCGGGTGTTTCTGTTGTGTCGAGGCCGGTTGGGCTTATTTATATTTGACGCTGCACCCATAAGGCTGCGTGTCGCTCTCCGCGACAGCCCGGCCCGCATCCAAATCGTTCAGCGCTTCGCGCACATAGTTCTTCGCGCCGTCCACCGTCGCCGGATTGGCCGAGCGGTTGTCGTCGATCGCGCCCTGATAGACCAGCGTCTGGGCTTCATCGATGATGTACATATGCGGCGTGGTGCGCGCGGCGAAGGCTTTGCCCATGACGCCCTCACCGTCGAGAATGACGGCCGTCGGAGCGGCGCCGCGATTGGTCGTCAGATCATTGGCCTCAGCGCCGGACACATAGCCCTGCTTGCCGGGCGCGGAGCTGATGACGGAGAGCCAGACGGTGTCGCCGTCCATGGTCGCGTCCTTCTGCAAGGACTGCATGTTGTTGGTCGAATAGTGCTTCTTCACATAGGGGCAGCCGTCATTCGTCCATTCCAGCACGACGCGCTTGCCAGAGAAGTCGGACAGGTTGTGGGAGGTGCCGTTGCTGTCCACGACGGTCATGTCGGACACGTTGGAGCCGGTGGCGATTTTTGCCGAGGCGGCGGGGGCAATGGCGAGCGCGGCGGTGGCAGCGGTCGCGAGGATGATAGTCTTCATGAGGGTCTCCTGACTTAAGGACGTCATCTTTCGAGCGTCTCCAATAACATATCTACGGTCAGGATTTGAGGCAGGACTTCAGCTCTCACGGAATTGTCACCTGCCGGAAAGTATAGATAGAGCGGTACGCCCGCGCGGCCATAGGACTCCAGCTCCGCGCGGATGGTCTCGTTCTTATTGGTCCAATCGGCGATCAGGAAGGCGGTGTTGGTGCGGGTGAACGCGTCCTGGACTTCGGCGCGGGACAGCGTGGCGCGTTCATTGACCTTGCAGGTGACGCACCAGTCGGCGGTGAAATCCACAAACACGGCGCGGCCCTCGGCGCGCAGCTCCGCGACCCGCTCCGGGCTCCAGGCGTCTGCGGTCTTGGTGGTGGACGCCGTGCCCGCCGCGCCCGCCGCGCCCGCGCCGAACGAGCCGACAGCGAACAGAAGGGCAACCGCGCCGATGACGGAAGCGACGGCGGCGATCCGGCTCTTCAAGCCAAAGCGAGCGAGCCACACAGCGAGCCCGATCAGCAGCATGCCGAGCAACACGACCGCAGCGCCGTCCGTTCCCGCCTGGTTCGAAACGACCCAGACCAGCCAGATCGCGGCGGCGAACATGGGGAAGCTCAGCGCCTCTCTCATCCGCACCATCCACGGGCCGGGCTTGGGAAATTTGGCGAGCAGTCCCGGCATATAGGCCAGCAGCACGAAGGGCGCGGCGAAACCTGCGGCGAGGGCTGCGAAGACGGCAATCGTGGCCAGCGCCGGGGCGACCAGCGCATAGCCGATCGCGCCCGCCATGAAGGGCGCGGTGCAGGGCGTGGCGACCAGCACGGCCAGCGCGCCGACGAAGAACGACCCCGTCCGCCCGCCGCGCCCGGCCAACGATGCGCCCGTGCCTTGGTAAGCGCCGCCCGCGACTTCGAACGCACCGATCAGGTTCAGCCCGACGGCAAACAGCAGCAGTGCCAGCGCGCCGACCACGACCGGGTTCTGCAGCTGGAAGCCCCAGCCCAGCGCATTGCCGCCCGCCTTCAGCGCGAGCAGCACGCCGACCAGCAGGGCGAAGGTGGCGAATACGCCTGCCGCATAGGCCCAGGCTTCGCCGCGCATGGCGGAGCGCTCCGCGTGGGCGGTCTTTGCGAGGCTGAGCGCCTTGAGCGAAATCACCGGAAATACGCAGGGCATGAGGTTGAGGATCAGCCCGCCGAGGAAGGCGCCGATCAGCGCGCCGAGAATACTGATATTCGTCGGAGCCGTCGTGTCGCCGGAGCTGGACGGCGAAGCCGCCAGACCGAGCGACGCGTTGGGCGTGGCTTCGACCAGCACGCCCATGCGCTCGCCGCCGCGCTCAAATGCGAGCAGCCCGCTCTGGTCGCCCGTGAAGCCGTCATCCCAGCCGAAGCTTGCAGGCACGGTGAGCGCCAGTCCGTCGTCGCTCACGCTGACCTCTTGCGGC
>CALDUL010000056.1 GCA_937923575.1 uncultured Algimonas sp. | reverse complement strand
ACGCAAACCGCGCCACGTCGCCGCCGTCCAGTCGGGAAAGGTCCGTCTTCGCGGCAAGGCCGATAATGTCTCTGAGCATGATGTGTCTCCAAAGCTGTCGTTGGAAGACATACGGGGAAGGGGTGCGGAGTGTTCCGAAGGTGGGGTACGCTGCCGTCGGGAAAGCCAAACTTGAGGCTCCGGCCACAAGGTCCGGGAACGGGCTATTTGTTAAAACCTTGTTCCCGGGGCTTGACCCCGGGACCTCAGGCTTGCCTTCACCGAAGAGAGGGCTACCACCAGCCTATGTCCATCAATTGGGTCTACATCCTCGCCAACAAGCGTCGGGGCCGTTTCTACACTGGCTCCATCTCCGACCCCGTTGCGCGCCATGCCGAGCAGATGTCTGAATACGGCTCCAAGCATGTTGCGAATTACAATCTCCATACCCTCGTCTATTTCAAAGCTTATGAAGACAAGGAGACGGCGCTGGCCGTTGAACACCGGATCAAGCGGAAGAGCCGTGACTACAAGATGTGGCTAATCGAGGGCATAAACCCGGACTGGGCGGACATATCACAGGCTTGGTTCGATGAGGCGGCGCGGGAGAGGTGAGGCTGGCCCAAGCTGTGGCGTAGCCAAGTCCGAGGTCCCGGCCACAAGGGCCGGGAACGGGCAATATAAATCAAGTGTTCCCGCTCCCGGCTCTCGTGGCCGGGACTTTGTCCGCCGATCCGTGGACTAGCTCATCACTCCGAAATCCAACCGCAGGCTCTGCCATTCTGCGATGCTCACCGCCGACGCCCGCCTTATCCGCCGCTTCGCAGAGATCCGTTCGCTGGAGCTCACGGCGCTTTGCTGTTTTCGATTGGCAATCGAAAACTCCGGCTATCGCCGTCGCCCGCCCGCCGGATCAAACAGCTCCGCCAGCTTTTCCGTCATCGCGCCGCCGAGCTGTTCGACATCCATGATGGTCACGGCCTTGGAGTACCAACGCGTCACATCATGGCCGATGCCGATGGCGACAAGCTCGACGGAGGAGCGGTTTTCGATCATGTCGATGCGTTCGCGCAGGTGAGCTTCCAGCAGGCCGGTCTTGTTCTGGCTCTGGGTCGCGTCATCGACGGGTGCTCCGTCACTGATGACCATGAGGATGCGGCGCTGCTCGGGGCGCGACATGAGGCGGTTATAGGCCCAGTCGAGCGCTTCGCCGTCGATGTTTTCCTTGAGCAGACCTTCGCGCATCATCAGCCCGAGGTTCCGCTTGGCGCGGCGCCACGGCATGTCGGCGGACTTGTAGACGATGTGGCGGATGTCGTTCAGACGGCCCGGCTGAGGCGGTTTTCCGGCCGCCATCCAATCCTGAAAGCTCTTGCCGCCCTTCCAGGCTTTTGTCGTGAAGCCGAGGATTTCCGCCTTCACGCCGCAGCGCTCGAGCGTGCGCGCCATGATGTCGGCGCACACAGCCGCGACCATGATCGGCCGCCCGCGCATGGAACCGCTATTGTCGATCAGGATGGACACCACTGTGTCGCGGAAGTCGGTTTCTTTCTCTTCCTTGAAGGTGAGCGCGGACGTCGGATCGGTGATGACCCGCGTCAGCCGCGCCGTGTCGAGCATTCCCTCTTCCAGATCATAGGTCCAGGCGCGCTGCTGCTGCGCTTGCAAGCGGCGCTGCAGCCGGTTGGCGAGGCGGGAAATGACGGAGGACAGCCCCGACATATGCCCGTCGAGATAGCCGCGTAGCCGCTCCAGCTCTTCGGTCGGGCAGAGGTCCTCGGCCTTGATGATCTCGTCGTGGCGGTTGGTGTAGACGGAGTAGGTGGCCTCCATATTGGTCGGCTGCGGACGTTGGGACGGGGCATCGGGCGACTGCTCCGTATCCTCGCTCTCGCCGTCGATGTTTTCGGCATCGACGATGTCTTGCGGTTCGGCGTTTTCGTCCTCCAGCGCATCGGCATCGGACACCTCGCTCTGGCCCTGCTGGTCTTCTTGGGGCGCGTCGGCGCTCTGGTCTTCCTGCTCCTGCTCCTCGTCCTGCTGGCTCTCCTCGTCCTGATCGTCCTCCTCTTCCGGATCGGCCTGATCGCGGTCGAGTGTGAGGTCGGCAATGAAATCATTGACCTGTCGGGCAAAAGCGGACTGGTCGCTCAGCAGATCGGTCAGCGCCTTGATCCGGCCCTGGCTGCGCTCCTTGATCTCGTCGCGCCACGCACCCATGATGCCGTCGGTGGATGGCGGCAGTTCGCGGCCCGAGAGGCGTTCGCGCGCGAACAGACCGATAGCCTCGGCAAAGCTGTTGTCGTCCTTGGCGATGTCGGGCTTGTCGAACCCGCGCCGTTTCGCGCGCGCGTCGAGGGCAGCGCCGAGATTGTCCGCCAGCCCCGGCAGGTGCGTCCCGCCCAGAGCTTCGACCCGCGCCTGCTCCAGCGCTTCGAACACCGCGCGGGCGGGGCCGGACGTCGGCATATTGTCCGAATGAACCGCCGCGTCATGCAGCGCGATGCGCAGCGCAATGCCGTCGGCCTCGCCCCGCGCCTTGGCGATCTGCGCAGGCTTGGGCTGGGGCGGCAGGCTCGGCAGCATGATCTGCTCGCGCACCTGACCCGCAACGTCGCCGCCAAAGGAGACCTCGACCGTGTCATCCGCTGCAATGGCCTTGGTGGCCGAGGCGAGGGAGCGTTTGAAGGCGTCGATGGGAGCGGTGTCGGACATGTCGGAGTTGTTTACGGGCGAGCGCGGGGGAAGGGAAGCATTGGGGGCGATAGATTTGCGGAGTATTCCCTTCCTGCGGCCATGCAGCGAGTTCGCTCCAACCCCGTTGCCCCCGCGCGGCCTATTCGCCATAGCGCCGCCCATGATCACTGCCACTGACTCCCGCACTCTCTCCGAGCTGTTCGATACCGAGCCGGACCGCGTCGACCGCATGAGCGTTCGCGTCGGTCCCCTGCGCGCGGATTTCTCCAAGCAGCGGGTGAGCGCGGATGATCTCGCCCAGCTGCTGGCTCTCGCCGAGGAGAAAGACCTCGCGGGCTGGCGCGCCAAGCTCTTCGCGGGCGAGCCGATCAACACGTCGGAAAATCGCGCAGTTCTCCACACCGCGCTGCGCGGTGTCGGCGGGGAGGCGGTGGCGGATGAGGTCACGGCCATGCGAGCGCGGATCGCGGCGTTTGCGACGAAGGTGCGCCGCGAAGGTCGCTTCGACACAATCGTGCACATCGGTATCGGCGGCTCCGATCTGGGGCCACGGCTGGTGGCGGACGCGATGGAAGCCACGGGACAGGCCAAGCCCGCCCTGCGCTTTGCCAACAATGTCGATGGCGCCTCCGTCAACGATGCGCTGAAAGGTCTGGACCCGAAACGCACGCTGGTCATCGTGGTGTCCAAATCTTTTGGCACGCAGGAAACCAAGATGAACGCGGACAGCGTGCGCGACTGGCTGGTGGCGGCCGGATGCGAACCGTCGGAGCATGTTCTGGCGGTGTCGGCCAATGTCGACCGGGCCGTGGCCTTCGGGATCGACGAGGCCAACATCTTCAACTTCTGGGACTGGGTCGGTGGGCGCTACAGCGTCTGGAGCGCGGTAGGTCTGAGCCTCGCCATCGCTTACGGGCCGGACGCTTTCGGCGAGATGCTCGACGGCGCGGCCGCCATGGATCGGCATTTCCGGGACACCGAGTTCCCCGCAAACATGCCCGTGCTGATGGCGCTGATCGGCGTGTGGAACCGCAATGCGCTCGGCTATGACAGCCTCGCCGTCATTCCCTATTCACGGCGGCTGCGGCTGTTCTCCGCCTTCCTCCAGCAGCTGGAAATGGAGAGCAATGGCAAGAGCGCGTCGCGCGACGGCGCGGATGCCGGCACGACCTGTCCGGTCATCTGGGGCGATGAGGGGACCAATGGCCAGCACGCCTTCTTCCAATGGCTGCACCAAGGCTCGAAAGGCGCGCCGGTCGATTTCGTTGCCGTGTTGAAAGACCATGAAGACCGCCCGGAGCACCACCGCGCGCTGCTCGCCAATTGCTTCGCGCAGAGCGAAGCGCTGATGCTCGGCAAGACGGAGTCCGTCGTGCGCGCGGAGAATGCGGATCGCGAAGACCTTGATGCGCTCGCCCCGCAAAAGACCTTCCCCGGCAACCGTCCGTCCACCACGCTGACGCTGGACGCGCTGACGCCCGCCGCGCTCGGGTCGCTGATCGCGCTCTATGAGCACAAGGTCTTCGTGCAAGGCGTGCTCTGGGACGTGAACTCGTTCGATCAATGGGGGGTGGAGCTCGGCAAGGTGCTGGCGACAACGATATTGACCGAGATGGAAGCGGGCGAGAGCGGCGAGCACGATGCGTCGACGGCGGCGCTGATGGCGCTGGCGACGTCGGACCCGTCCTTAACCAAAGCTAAGATTTAGGCTGCGCGGACGGCCCGGCTTCGCTATGGAGGCGTTGCACGGATGATACACGTGTGCGCAGACACCGCGCTCCCACCCCACAGCCCCGCGCCCGGCCCGTCATAGGAGGGCTCCATATGCCGCCTTCCAAGGTCGGACACGCCGAAAAACCCGTCTTCTCCGGACCGGTGCTGGTACTTGACGATACGGCGCTGGTCGCGCTGGAGGTGCAGCGCATGGCGCAAGAGCTGGGCGCGACAACCGTGCACGTCGTCGTCAATGCGAAGGACGCGCTCGACGTGGTGGCGCGCGAACCGCTGCAGGCGGCCTTTCTCGATTACGGGCTGGAAGTCGGCACCTCGGCGACCGTGGCCGAAGCGCTGTCGGAGCGCGGTATCCCTTACGTGTTTGCATCAGGCTATGCGGGCACCGCCGGGATCGCGCCGCGCTTTTCCGATCATCCGACGCTGGTGAAGCCGTTTACCGCGCGCGACATCCGCAAGATCTTCGCCGCCTTGTTGTAGCCTTCTGTTGTGAGCGGGCGCGGGCGGGGCTATGCGCGCCGCCATGGCCAAGACAAACAAAGCTTTCCGTCCCAAGGCGCGTCGTCCGCGCGGTTTTGAAGACCGCCCGGCCCATGTGCTCAGGGCCGAGACGCAGCTGATCCAGGCCGCTTATTCCGTCTATGACGCCTTCGGCTTTGAGCCATTACAGACGCCAGCGTTTGAGTTCGCCGACGCGCTGGGCAAGTTCCTCCCGGATGAGGACCGGCCCAATGTCGGCGTGTTCGCCCTGCAAGACGATGACGAGCAGTGGCTCTCCTTGCGCTACGATCTGACCGCGCCGCTCGCGCGGTTCGTGGCCGAGAATTACGACGGCATTCCCAAGCCCTTCCGCCGCTACCAATCCGGCTCAGTCTTTCGGAATGAGAAGCCTGGCCCGGGCCGTTTCCGCGAATTTGTGCAATGCGATGCCGATACGGTTGGCGCCGGCGGGGCGGTGGCGGACGCCGAAATGATCATGGTCGCCGCCGAAGTCGCGCGCGCGGCCGGGCTGGCCGACGATCAATACGCCGTGCGGGTGAACAACAGAAAGCTGCTGGACGGCATTCTCGAAGCCTCCGGCGTGCCCAATACGCAAGACGGTGCGGTGCAGCGGCTGCAAGTACTGCGTTCGATCGACAAGCTCGACCGGCTCGGCGCGGACGGTGTCGAGGCGCTGCTGGGCGAGGGGCGCGAGGACGATAGCGGCGCCTATACCGACGGCGCGAAGCTCTCGCCTGACGCGATCCGCAACGTGCTCGGTTTCACCACCGCATCTGATCCCGACCGCGACGTCACGCTGGGCAAGCTGTCCGCGCTGGTGGGCGGGTCCGATCGCGGACAGGCGGGCGTCAATGAGTTGCGTCAGATACACGAACTGCTGAACGCCACGGGCTTCGGCCCGGACCGCGTGTCCTTCGACACGTCCGTGGTGCGCGGGCTCGGCTACTACACCGGACCCGTGTTCGAGCTCGAACTGCTCGCCGACATTCGCGACCGCAAGGGGCGTCCCGTGCGCATCGGCTCGATCGGCGGCGGCGGACGCTATGACGATCTCGTGTCGCGCTTCCGCGGACAGCCCGTTCCGGCGACCGGCTTCTCTTTCGGTGTGTCGCGCTTTGTGACCGCGCTGGAAAAGATGGGCGCAATGGAAGCGGCCGCCGAGCCGCCCGTGCTGATCACCGTTTTCGACAAGTCGCTCATGCCGACTTATTTCCGGCTCGCGGCGGAACTGCGCGAAGCGGGCCTGCGCGCCGAGGTCTTCACCGGCTCGGGTAATGTGACCAAACAGCTGAAATATGCCGACCGCCGCGGCGCGAAATATGCCGTGCTGATCGGATCGGACGAAGCCGAAGCGGGACAGGTCACGATCAAGGATTTGGAGCTCGGCGCGAAAATGGCCGAAGCGATCAAGACCAATGAGGAGTGGAAAGCCGCGCGGCCCGCACAGGAAACGGTAGACATGAGCCGCACCGCCGAGGTCATCCGCGCGATGATGGCCGGATAGCGTAAAAAAAACGCCCGCCCGCTTTGTCCGCATAAGGGGGTTGCGGACAAAACGGACGGGCTATTCCCGACGCTCTTGGGAAGAGGGGAGGGGAAAAGTTCAAGGGACCCTCCCTTAACCTGCATTGCCTGACAGCGGGATGACACCTGTCTGACATTCGCGTCATAAAAAAAGCCCCGACACGCGAGGGGCGCACCGGGGCAGTTCAAGAGAGAGACCGCGAACGGCCTGATGACGGGGTAGGGGATAGGCGCTGAACGGGTGCTGAATGTGGCTTTTGTAACAATCGGAAGATGCCCATGCGATAGCGCGCCCGCAGGCTTGCCAAGCACGCCCCCACCCCCGACATAGCCTCCATGCTCGACCTGAAGATCATTCCCGTCACGCCCTTCGCGCAGAACTGCTCGCTGCTTTACGACACGCAGACGAAAGAGGCGGTGCTGATCGACCCGGGTGGGGAGGCTCCCAAGCTCCGCGCGGCGCTTGACGAGCTGGGTGTGACCCTGAAGGAAATCTGGCTGACCCATGGCCATCTCGATCATGCGGGCGGAGCGGACGAGTTACGCGAGGAGCTCGGCGTGCCGGTCATCGGGCCTCACAAGGACGACCAGTTCTGGATGGACGGCATCACCTCGCAATGGGCGCAATATGGCCATCCGGGCATGGGCCGCTCCGTCGTGCCGGACCGCTATCTGGAACATGGCGAGACGCTGAGCTTGGGCGGGGTCGAATTCGACGTCATCCACGCGCCGGGCCACACGCCGGGTCATGTCGTGATCGTCAATGCGGAGCTGAAGATCGCCTTTGTCGGCGACGTCATTTTCCAGGGCTCTATTGGCCGGACCGACTTTCCCAAGGGCAATCACCAGCAGCTGATCGACAGCATCCGTGAGCGGCTGTTCCCGCTTGGCGACGACATCCGCTTCGTGCCTGGCCACGGCGGCATGAGCACATTCGGCCAGGAGCGACGGAGCAATCCTTTTGTCGGCGATCATGTGGTCAGCAGTGCTCCGAATGTGTCGGGGCCGGGGTAGCTACTGCCCCACGCTGATGGCCGCCTCGCCGACCTTGCGCTTGATGATATCCGTCGCGCTGGGGTTCAGGCTGCGGGCGATGTTGAACAGCTCGCCTTCGATCGTGACGTCGAAGGCAAAGGGCACACCGTAGAGCACGTCGTCGTTCTTGCCGGTGAACTCCATGCCGACCATGATCTCGCCGTCCAGCGGGCCGTCGATCTCGACGAACAGACGGTCGTAGTCGAAATTCTCCAGCGCGCTCAGCGCCTGCCCGGCATATTCGTTGGGGATGTTCGCGCCGAGCTCTTTTGATCTGCTGAACCGAAATGTGCCCCCCTCCTCGATGGCGAGTCGGCCTTTCTCGACCCGCACGTCGATGCCCTCCACCACGACCGGAATCTCGCCCGATAGCGTGCCGGACGCCTCCAGTTCGCTATTGCCGAAGGACGCGATAAAGTCGGCGATGTCGACATCCGCCACCCTCAGAACCACGCGGTTCTGCTTGGCCGCATAGACCCAGGTGAAGGGATCGAATGTGACGGAGCCCGCGCCCAGCGGGAAGCGCGCAGATGCGATCTCCACGCCGGTGTCTCGGAGCGCATAGCGCACTTCGCCGTCCGCCAGCGGGAAGCCGGGGTCGAAGGTGCCGATGGTGAAGCTCTGGTCCGGCGCGGTTACGACGGGAAAGAGCGAGGTCAGCTCGATCCGCCCGGACAGTCCCGTGACAGGGCCGGGAGCGGTACCGAAATTGATTCCTTTCAGATCGACCGTCCCCGTCCCGCCGAAGGGCTCCCCGCCGCCAAAGCGGATCAACAGATCGGCATCGATCAGCCCGTCGACTTGCGCGATCTTGCCCCGCAGCGCGGGCGCGAGTTCCTGCGGTTGCAGCTTGCCCGGCGCAAATCTCAGATCATCGATATCCACGACAGCTTCGCCGCGCCCGTCGACAATGCGGTAGGTGACGCCGACTGGCTGGTCGTCCGCCTTGGGCAGGCGCGTCGTTGCCTCGCCGGTGAAGACGCCGCCCGCGAAGCGAAGACTGCCGGAGGCGGGCAGCACGGGCAGGGGGGCTGCGTCGCCCACGGGGATCAGACGCACGCGACCGCCAGAGTAATCCAGCGCATAGTCCTCTGCTGTGCCTTGAGCCTCGATGGCCATGTCTTGGACAAGGTAGCCCGGCGTGCGCAGAGTGCTGCTCGGCGCGCTGACTTCAAACCGCGTGCGTTCGGTTTGCGATAGCGCAACAGCCAGCGTTCCGCTTGGCAGGACGAGGTCCGTGCCGGGTACGGGGACGGTTTCGGACTGCAGCGCCATCTCGGTGAAGCTGACATCCCAATTCTGCGTGTCCGCGCGGACCTGACCGGATAGCTCCGCACTGCCGATCTGCATGTCCAGCTCTGCCGCACCGCCTACAGTATCCGCGCCTCGAAAGGCCGTGAAAGTCGCGTCGGCCAGCTTCGCCTGTATCCGGGCGTCGCCATTGGCCGCGCGCGCATAGAGCGGCGTGATCGGGTCGAGCGTCCCGGTGAAGTCGCGCAAGGACCAGTCGGAGGTCGTCGTCAGCTGAGCGAATGACAGCGGGCCCTTGGGCTTGAAATCCGCGCTCGGGCGGCCCTCTCGCAGGACGGCAGACAGCGTGCCGCCTGCCATCAGGCCGCTGACCACACCGCCGGGAATTTCGCCGTCGTAAGCGGCCTCTCCCCTCAGCGTAAGACGCGCGGCCGAAGTGTCGGGGTTGGAATAGTCGAACGCTACGCTCAGCGGGCCGAGCCGTGCGGGCACACCATCGACGCCGGGTGCATTCCAGTCGGCCTGGGTGGACAGACGGCCGGACGCCGCCGCCACTCCGCCGACGCGAATGCCATTGTCCGAACGAATGTCGACCGCCAACCCGGCCAGCCGCAGCGGCAGAGGACGGTTGAGCCGCGCGGTCGTGCGCACAGCATAGGACGTCTCTCCGGTCGCAAATTGGTAGAGCGGCGCGTCATGCAGGGGCGACAGCACGGCGCGTGTATTTCCGGCCACCAAGGTGAGATCGCGTGAAAGCGTGACGCTGCGTGCCGTATCGTCGAGGCTGACCCGCATCTCCCCATCCACATCGGACCCGCTGAGCAATCGGCGCAATGCGGGCGTGATCTCGGGCGCGAAATGCTGTGCGACGGGCACGGCGGACAGCGCGTCTGATAGCGACAAAGTACGGGCGAGGTCGCGTGCGCGGTCCGGATCGGTCACCCGGGCGCGGCGCAGGCGGGGGGTAACCGTCGCGCTCAGCGCCCCGTCTGGCGCGCGCGTTCCGACGACCGAGAGGCGCTCCACATCCGCGGCCAGTCCGGCCTCCAGCGTCATGGAGCCACCGTCCATCGTCGCCGTCCCGGACAGGGCACCGTCCGCTGCGCGCCGCCCGTCCAGGCT
>CALDUL010000055.1 GCA_937923575.1 uncultured Algimonas sp. | reverse complement strand
TTTCCGATAACGATGCCCGCTTCCCGTTGTTTCCGCAGCGCCTTGCTCACACGCCGCGTCAGATCGCTCACAGCGCGCCTGTCGCGTATATCGTCACCCGACGCGGCTAGGATGTTCTGTGCCAGCTCACGGCTCCGTAGCGGCCCCTCTGCGTGGCGTAGCTCCAACATGAGCGCCCCTGTCAGCTCGCCTTGCCCGAACATGACGTTGCGCTTGCGGCGCGGCATGATCGCGTCCAGCTCGCCCTCATAGCCGACTAGGCGCAAGGTCTTGTCCAGTGCCTTCACGTCATTCTTGATCTCTGCCAGCCGTTCGGTGATGCGCTCCGCTTCGTTGAACAGGTCCGCTCGCGTCTTGAGCAAGCCGTTCTGTGTCTCGGAGTAGTCGGTAATGCGGGAGCGTAGGGTCATGCGCCCATGTTAAGCGAACGTTCGCTTAGCGTGTTGGTGCGTTTGCTACATAAGTCCGCTCATGTGGTTCGATGTGCCGCCCAGCGGGAAGGGCAGGCCGAGTCGATCATAGGCGGGCAGCAACACGTGAAATAGCCCGGCATATTCCAGTCCGAATTGCGCCGATAGCCAGCTGTCGCGCGTGTTGAAATAATCCAGCGGGGCCTGCAGCGCGACCCAATCGGGATGGGCTGCAAAAGCGTCTGCTGCGCGGCGCAGCTGCATCGGGTCCGGCCGGTCTTCGGCGTCGTAGATCGTGACAAGCTGCGCATCTGACGTGGCCAGCACGGCGTTGAGCGCGCGCGGCTTGGTCTGCGGCTCGCCGCCGGGGCGCACGGCCGGGACGACGACGGTGCGAAAGCGCGGATCCGACACGGATTGGGCGGCGCGTGTCGTCGCCGGATCGACCGCCTCGCAGGCGAAGACAACGTCGAGCTTGTCCGCCGGGTAGTCCAGCGCGCACATGGCCTCGACCAGCCCCTCGACCATATGGGCTTCGCGGAAGAGCGGAATGATGACTGTGTAACGCGGTAGCGCCTGATCATTGAGCGCTGGCGTCTCTGGCTGTCTGCGCTCCAGCGCCATCAGAACGACTTTAAACAGGGCGAGAAGCACCGACAGCCACGCCATGCCGATCGTCAGCTGTCCCAATATATCGGCCAAGGTGATGTCGGTCGCGATCTCCAGCCCGATGAGAAGCGCCAATGTCGTGGCTAGTCCACCTGACATGACGGCAGAGGCAGGGCGCAGGCGATTGGCTCGCCCAACCCGCGGTTTGCGCCCAGACACTTCACTCATCGTTCCTCTCCCGGAACGAATAAGACTCAAGCACTATATCTGCGCAAGCTTAGGATGAATTATACAACTTCACGTAGGCCCAATCCGCCGCATCACGGATTGTTGCATCTTTATGTTGTTGATTAGGGATAACACACTGCAGCAGGTCTTGATCGGCGCTATTGCCGATAGCGTATAGCACATTGCGCAGAAATCGCCGCCAACCGATGCGCTTGATGGGCGAGCCGGAAAAATGTTTGCGAAAACCCTGCTCGCCGAGCTGCACCAGATCGGCCAACTCCGGTGCGTTCAGATCCTGCCGCGCCGCCAGCTTTGTCTCCGCTCCGACACGCGCGAACTTGTTCCACGGACAGACCGCCAGGCAGTCATCGCAGCCATAGATGCGGTTGCCCATCCGCTCCCGTAGGCTCACCTCGACCGGACCGTCATGCTCGATGGTGAGGTAGGAAATGCAGCGGGACGCATCGAGCTGATAGGGGGCGGGGAAGGCGTCGGTCGGACAGGCGGTGAGGCAGGCCGTGCAGCTGCCGCAGTGATCCTCTTCCGGCGTGTCGGGCGTCAGCTCGGCTGCGCTCAATATCGTGCCGAGGAAGAGCCAGTTGCCCCATTCGCGCGACAGCAGATTGGTGTGCTTGCCCTGCCAGCCCAACCCGGCTTGCGCGGCCAATGGTTTCTCCATCAGCGGCGCAGTGTCGACGAAGACCTTCACGTCCTCGCCCGTGTCGCGTGCGAGCAGTCCGGCTAGCTCCTTCAGCCGTCCCTTGATGATGTCGTGATAATCGCGGTTTCTCGCATAGACAGAGATCGTCGCCCGGTCGCGCTGCTCCAGTGTGACCAGCGGATCCGTCTCCGGCCCGTAGTTCAGCCCGACGATCACCGCCGAGCGCGCCTCAGGCCACAGCGCTTGCGGATGGCCTCTGCGTTCCAGCGTTGCCGCCATCCACTCCATCGAGGCGTGGCGGCCCTTCGCGACATAGTCGGCCAGCCGCTCGGCATTTTTTGCGCTGAAATCGTCCAGCCGCGCCACATGCGGCTGCGTGAACCCCAGCGCCTGCGCACGCGCAATCACGCTGCGGGGGAGTTCCACCTTAGAAATCCAGATTGCCGTAATGTGCGGGCGGGCGAAGGCCGGGAACGCGGTCTGCCAGCAGGGGGCGGACGGATGGTCGGCTCTTGATGCGAGCGTACCATTCGGCGACAGACTTGCGTTCGCGCCACGGAACTTCTCCCAGATAGTCGAGGCAGGAGAGGTGCGAGAAGGCGATGATATCGGCCAGCGTAAAGTTTGGTCCTGCCAGCCCGTCGCGGCGTTCCAGCAGCCAGGCCATATAGTCGAGATGTTCCGCCAGTGCAGCGCGGCCTTCCTTAAGCGTTGCCATTTCGGGCGTGCCGCCCAGCCGTGTCGCGCCGAGTTTCTCGGACAGGATCAGTCCGCCCGCGTCGAAATCGAAGCGGCCCTCGAACCAGGCGCAGAGGCGGCGGATTTCCGCGCGGTCCTGGCGCTCGCCCGGCAGCAGCGGATTGCGAGAGCTGCCCTCATCGGCATATTCGCAGATCGCAATCGTCCCCGCGAGAGTGACAGGTCCGGTCGCCGTGAGGTCCGTCATCACGGGCGGCATGGCTTCGGCGGAGAGCGCGGTAAAGTCTGGCTCCGGCGACCAAGGATCGATGAGCACCGTGTTCAGCTTCAGCTTCTTCTCGGCGAAGGCGATGCGCACGGCGCGGCAGCCCGGGTGCAGGGGATAGTGGTAGAGCGTCCGCATGGGCGCGCTGAGTAGGCCAATTATAGAAAACGCTTGCTTAACGAACGCAGTTAATCGCGCGTTACGTCAGTCCGCCGAGAAGCGGACGTTGCCATGGCTCTGCGCGCATCCGGCTGGGTGCGGGTGGATCAATATATCGGCAGCCGGGAAGGCGGTCATCAACCGCTGCTCGGCTGCGATGACGACGTCATGCGCATCGGACAGTGACAGATGCGGATCGAGATCGAGGCGCATCTGCATGTGCAGGTGAGGTCCGGCGGCGCGGGTGCGCAGATTGTTGATCGAGCGCACTTTCGGATCGGCCATGACGCGCGCGCGGATCAGGCGGCGCTCATCCGAATTCAGCTCCCGGTCCATGAGCTGCGCCCATGCCAGGCGGGCGACACGGAAGCCCGTAAACAAGAGCCAGAGCGCCATCACTATACCGACGACGGCGTCCGCCCAATGGGCTTCGGTAAAGGTCGCAATGGCGAGCCCGGCCATGACGAAGAGATTACCGAGCAGGTCCGCCGTATAATGTGCGCGGTCGCCGCGCACAGCAATCGAGCCCGTCGCGCGGATGGCCCAGGTCTGCGCCACCAGCAGCCAGACGGTCAGCACGCAGAACAGACCCAGTGCCCAGATGGCTATGGTGCTTTCCGGCACGCCGTGCGCGTGGCCGCCCCCATGCCCGGCGTGATCGTGAGCGTGTTCCGCACCCAGGCTTTCCAGCCCCGCGCCAAACAGGTGGAAGGCCGCCAGGCCAATGAGGCAAACCTGGAAGACGGCCGAAAAGCTTTCCGCCTTGCCGAAACCGAAACGGTAGTCGTCCGTCGGCACCTTGGCCGCTATGCGTACGGCGATGAAAGAGCTCGCCGCCGCCACGATGTCGAGTGCGGAATGCACGAGGCTCGCGAGGATGCCGACGCTGGCCGTGATCGAGAAGAGGTAGAGCTTGCCCACCGCCATGACGACGCCGAGCGCCAGTGCCAGCGCGGTGATGCGGCGCGTGATCTTGCCACTGAGCTCGGGTGTCAGGCGACCCGGACGGCCCGCGCGATCGGGCTGATCGAACCGGTCGTCGGGACCGGCAGAGGCCAGTTCGTGCTCGAGTGGTGTGTAGGCGGACATCCGGGGGGACTTAGCACAAATGCGCCGTTATACCATTACTTTCGCATAATAGACCGTCCACAGGCGAAGAAATCATGCGCGAGGCGCGGCATTTCGTGAGTGGAGATGGCGTGGCGGGCGGGTTAAGCCGTTTCAAAATCTCTGCCCATAGGACTCCCATGAAACGCGCCCTGCTGCTCACCGCCGCCACACTGATCCTCGCTGCCTGCTCCGGCGGGGAGACTTCGGAAGAGGTGCGCGATATCGATAACAAGTCCGAAGCCGTGATGGAGCAGGCCGCGAAAGACGTGCTGCCCACGACCGCCTCGCGCGACGATGTTCCGCACGCACAGCTGCCCGAGACCGTCATCCCCAGCGCTTATGTTATCGACATGGTCATCGACCCCAAGGCCGACACGATGAGTGGCACGGTCCAGATGGACGCGGCCATCGCGGTGGAGACTGACGGTTTCTGGATCCACGCCAAGGAGATGGAGATCACCGATGCCGTACTAGAAATGGGCGGCAAGACCTACCCGCTGAGCTATGATCCCGTTGATCCGGCGGAAGCGCCTTCGGGTCTGGCCTGGATGGCGTCCGCCACACCGCTGCCGGCGGGTGAGGGCACGGTGCGCATGTCCTACACCACGCCCTATAACCAGAACCTCAACTCCGCCTATCAGGTGAAGCGCGGCGACGACGCCTACATCATTACCCAGATGGAACCGCTCGGCGCGCGCGAGGCGTTCCCCGGTCTCGACGAGCCAAAATACAAAGTGCCCTTCACGCTCTCCATCACAGCGCCCGCCGGCAATGTCGTGGTCTCCAACACGCCCAAGACGGCGGAAACACCGATGGCGGGTGATATGGTCAAGCATCAATTCGCCCAGACTCGCCCGCTCCCGACCTATCTGATGGCCTTCGCGGTCGGTCCCTATGACATCGTCGATTACGGCGATATCCCGCCGAACTCGATCCGCAAGCGCCCGCTCGCGCTGCGCGGTCTCGCGGCACGCGGCGAGGGCAAGCGGCTGGAATATGCGCTGAAGAATACGGACGGCCTGCTGACCGCGCTGGAGGAATATTTCGGCACCGAATACCCCTATGAGAAGCTCGATCTGATTGCAGCGCCGGAATATGCCTTCGGCGCGATGGAGAACCCGGGTCTCATCGTCTACCGCGAATATCTGCTGCTGCTCGACGAGAACGCGCCGCTGTCGCAAAAGCGCGCCTATGCCCGCGTTCACTCCCACGAGCTCGCGCACCAATGGTTCGGCAATCTGGTCACGCCCGTCTGGTGGGAGGACATCTGGCTGAACGAGGCCTTTGCGACCTGGATGGGCAATAAGGGCCTGACGCTGTGGCAGCCTGAGGGGAACTTCGACAACGTCACCCTCAACGCATCGCTCGGCGCGATGAATATCGACACGCTCGCCAATACGCGCTCAGTGCGCGAACCACTGGAGCGGTCGGAGAACGTCATGGATCAGTTCGACGGCATCACCTACCGCAAGGGCGGTGGCACGCTCGACATGTTCGAAAGCTTCGTCGGCAAGGACGCCTTCCAGCGCGGCGTGCGCCTGCACATGGAGCGCTACACGGATGATGTCGCGACGGGAGACGACTTCTTCGAGTCCATCGCCGAAGGCTCCGGCAATCCCGATGTGGTCAGCGCGATGAAGAGCTTCGTGGACCAGCCGGGACTGCCGCTGGTGACGGCCAAGTTGACCTGCGAGACCGCGGGATCGACCGTTCTGTCGCTGTCGCAATCGCGTTACGCGCCACTTGGATCCAAAACGCAGCAGGGCCAGAGCTGGGAAATCCCGGTCTGCGCCGACTTCATCAAGAACGGCGTTTCGACCAAGCAGTGCACCCTGCTGAAAGACCGCGCCGGCACGATGACGGCCAATGTCGACTGTGCGGACGCGGTCATGCCCAACTCTGATGCGGCCGGATACTACCGCTTCACTTTGGATGAGGCAGGCTGGAACAAGCTGCTGGGCCAGATGGACAATCTATCGACCAAGGCAGCCCTGTCGGCGCAGGATTCCCTCGTCGCCGCCTTCCGCGCGGGCGAAGTCGAGGCCGCGACATTCCTCTCCGGCATGCGCGCCTTTGCCAAACACCCGGAATATGACGTCGCGTCGGGCTCCACGCGCCTGCTCGGTTTCGTCTATGACGAATTTCCCGAAGCGCGTCCGGGCTTGGCAGAATATGTCCGCGACACTTACGGCGAGCGCTACCGCCGCACGCGCAACACGGACACGGTCGAGGGCAATCTGCTCGCGCCCGGCCTCGGCGCCATGCTCGCCACAATGGGCGACGATACCGAAGTGAAAAACTACCTGCTGCGTCAGGGCCTGCTCTATCTTGGGCTTGGAACGCTGGAGCAGGACAAGGACAAGGCGAAGAATGTCCCGTCCAACATCCTCGGTAGCGCTTTCCGCGAAGTGATGCGCCAGCAACCCAAGGCCGGTTTCGAGCCGCTGCTCGAGCTCGCCTCCACCGGATCACCGCTGGAGAAGGGTGCCGCGCTCGGCGCTCTGACCGCGACGCCCGACCGCGCGCAAGCCGAACGCTTGCTGGAGATCGCGCTCGCTGAAGACACCCCGATCACGGGCCGCCAGTCCGGTTCTCTAATCTCCGGCCTGCTCGGCAATGAAGCCCATGCCGATATGGCGTGGGATTGGTACAAGGCCAATTTCGAGGACTATATGGTCGCCAAGGTTCCGGATGTGCGCCGCGGCCGCGCGCCGCTGGCTGCGGGCGGGTTCTGCTCGTCCGAGAAGCGAGACGAGGTGGAGGCCTTCTTCACCGAGAACGCGGCCATCACACCGGGCTATGAGCGCAGTCTCGCACAGACGCTGGAAGGCATCGAACTATGTGCCGCGTTGAAGGCGGAGCAAGGAGCTTCGCTGGTGCGAGCGCTGAAGGGGTAGTCCAAACCCTATATTGTCGCTCACCCCGTGTCACGACACGGGGTCCAGCCCTCGTTGAGTGCATCAGTTCAATCATTGCGCATGCTTGCAGCCCGGACCCCGTGTCGGAGCACGGGGTGGGCGACAAATTAGAAGACTCGCGACACGCTTGACTTTGCAGCTCGTCCTCAAGCCACCACTGCCCGACCCGCCTCCACCGCATCCGATGCGCCGTTCAGTACGCGCGCGATACGGCGCGCCATCGCCTTGGGACCCTCGATACCGCGTGGTTCGACCAAGGAAAGTCGCAGATCGTCCGCCTCCCAGTCGGTTTGCAGCCCGGCGGCGAGCGTACGGGCGGCATCGCGGGCGATGGTCTTGGCCGCCCCCTTGCGCGACAGGGCTCCCGGGCGCGTTCCGGCTATGACGAAGTGGCCGCCGGAGCGATGCAGCGGCGCTCTCGCGGCTTCGGCCAGATGCGACAGAGCCGTCACCTGCATCGCCATCAGCTCTGATAATGTGTCGGATTGCGCGTGGCTGTTCATCAACACGGCGTCGATCTGGCCGAAGCGGTCTTCCGCTGCATCCAGTACCGGCAGGATATTGGCCCGATCCGTGGGCACGCAGCGCTGCGGCAGCGTCGCGGCGTAGGGCAATGTCGCGCAGACGGTCTGTAGTCCTGACAGAGATCTTCCGCCGAGCACGAGGTTCCAGCCCGCGCGGCCCAATCGGATGGCGGTGGCCTGGCCGAGCGCGGAAATCCCGTCGGTTATGAAGATCGTGCGCGGCATACTAAAACCAAGGCGTGGACGCCCTTATAGTTCCGTCTTGTCTTATATCCGAAACGTCATGGGCATCCGAAACGTCGCGGGTCCGCTGTAGTTCGAGCTAACGCTTTGCTAAGGCGCGCGCGATAGTTGCGGCTATGACGTGGTGGCAGGCAATCCTTTTGGCTCTGATTCAGGGCCTAACCGAATTTCTGCCTGTCTCGTCCTCTGCACATCTGATCCTGCCCGAAGCCGTGTTCGGCTGGACCGCGCAAGGCGTGCTGATCGATGTCATGGCGCATTTCGGCACGCTCTTCGCTGTGCTGCTCTATTTCCGCAAAGACGTTGGCGAAATGCTGGTGGGTCTGCTGGAGCTGGCACAGCGCAAGCTGACGCGGGGGTCTGTCCTGGCTCTGAACCTTATCATCGCGACACCGCCGACGCTGCTCGTGGGCTTTCTGATGTCTGCGGGCGGGATCGACGCATTGCTCCGCTCGCCTCTGGTCATTGCCGTCACCACCATCGTCTTTGGCATCGCCTTGTGGCTGGCCGATGTCTTGGTGCGTTCCAGCCGCGAGATGGACACGCTGACCTGGCGCGGCGCGGGGCTTATGGGACTGGCGCAGGTTATCGCGCTGGTGCCTGGGACGTCGCGTTCCGGCATCACCATGACCGCCGGACGCATGATCGGTCTGTCGCGAGAGGCGGCGGCGCGCTTTTCCATGCTGATGAGCCTGCCGGTTATCGGCGCGCTCGGACTTTACGCCACGCTCAAGCTCGTATCCGGGGAGGATACCGGCGGCGCAACGCTGGGTCAGGGGCTGCTTGTAGCGGGGCTGTCCTTCGTCGTCGCACTGGCGGCTATCGCGCTGTTCATGCGTCTCGTGACGCGGGTCGGCTTCCTGCCGTTCATGCTCTACCGGCTGGCTTTGGGCGGTGCGCTGCTCGCCTGGTTGTTTCTCTGACGTGTTGTTAATGCGCCTGACTGGCGAGCCGTCTCGACAACGGACCCGCGCGCCCGCTAACGCGAAATCCATGCGTGTCCTCCTGCTTTGCCTCATCGCGACACTCTTCGCGCAGCCCGCCTTTGCGCAGGTCGATACCGAAGAGCTGGACCGTCGCGCCGGGCTGCTGATGCAGCAGCTGGAAATGACCGGAATGTCCGTCGCCGTGGTCGAGGACGGAAAGATTAGCTTCGCCAAGGGGTACGGCGAGCGTGTGCGCAATTCCAACATGCTGGTGACCGAGGACACGGTCTTTCGCTGGGCGTCCGTATCCAAGGGCGTGGCGGCGGCGACGCTGCTCGGGTTGGTCGAGGACGAGACGGTCGATCCGACCATTCCGGTGGAGATGCTCGCCCCCAGCCTCGATCTGCCGCCCACAGACGATAAACACACCATCACCGACCTGCTGTCCCACCGGATCGGCATTTCGCGCAATGCCTATGACGACAGGATCGAGGGCGGTCGCGCGGCCAAACTCACCCGTGGACAGCTGTCCAAGCTGGGCTATGTCTGCGCGCCGCGGACCTGCCACACCTACCAAAACGTGACTTACGATGCTGCGGCCGAGATAGCCGAACAGGCGACGGGACTGCCCTATAAGGCGGTGGTTCAACGCGATATCTTCGAGCCATTGGGCATGACGACGGCCAGCGTCACGCTCGAAGGGCTGACGAATTCAGAGAATTGGGCCGCGCCGCATAATCGTTTTGGCGGACGCCATAAGGGCGTGAAGCCGACCTACTACCGCGTGCCAGCAGCGGCGGGCGTGAACTCCTCGGTCAAGGATATGGCGCGTTGGATGATCGGGCTGATGCCGGGCACGGACACGCCGTTTTCCGACGAACTCCTCGCCGAAATGCAGGCTCCCATCGTCAACACGCGCCGCGAACAGCGCTTCCTCAACCGCCGCTTTCCGGCGCTCCAGAACAGTCACTACGGGCAGGGGCTGCGAGTCTACGACTATCAGGGCAACCGCGTCATCGGCCACCGCGGCGGCGTGCAGGGCTACCGCGCGCTGATTCTGTTCGATCCCGAACGAAAGGCCGGTATCGCCATGATGTGGAACAGCCCGCACACGCGACCCATCGGCCTGCAGCTGGAATTTCTCGATCAGCTCTACGGTCTGCCAAAGCGGGATTGGCTGCGGCTGAACGAGGGGAGCTAGGCGTGTCCTAGCTCGCCGTCGCGCGCAGCATCCAGGCGGTCTTCTCGTGCAGCGTCACTCTTGGTGCCACAGTATCCGCCGTCGCATCGTCATCGGCCTCTTCGGCGATGCGCAGTACTTCGCGGGCGGTTTTGGCCACTTTCTCATGGCCTTGGGCAAGGTTGCGCACCATCGTCTGCCAGTCGGGCGGGTTCGCATCCTCTTCCTGTAAGTTCGCGATCTTGGCCATCTGGACATAGCTTCCAGGCGCGTAGAAACCGAGCGCGCGGATGCGTTCGGCAAGGTCGTCGGACGCCGTCCACATCTCTGTATATTGCTGCATGAAGAGCGCATGGAGCTGCTGGAAATGTGGGCCTTCCACATTCCAGTGATAGCCATGCGTCTTCAGGTAGAGCGTGTAGGTGTCTGCCAGTAGCCGCATCACCGCCTTGGCTGATTTTTCGCGGTTTTCCGCGCTGATGCCGATATTTATATCCATGTTGTCTCTATGCGCGTGGGCCGCCTTAGGTTCCCACGAAGGCCGCGATACGCTCGCAGGCCTTTGCGATGTCCTCGTCTGCCGCGGCGTAGGATAGGCGGACATGGCCGGGTGATCCGAAGGCCGAGCCGGGCACGGTCGCGACGCCGCCCTGTTTTAGCAGCGCCATGGCGAAGTCAGCATCCGTCTCGAACCCACCCGCCACCATGGCCTGCTCGCAATTCGCAAACACATAGAACGCGCCCGGCGGCGTCTCGGCGAAGAGGCCGACTGCCCCCAGCCGCGCCACCATCACGTCGCGGCGGAGCGTGTAGGCGGCGCGCCAATCGTCGAGAAAGCCGTGATCGCCCGTAAGGGCCGCGATGGCGGCCCATTGGCTCGGCGTGGCGGGATTGCTTGTCGTCTGGCCCATGAACTTGCGCATGGCGCTGATCAGCCATTCGGGCCCGCCCGCATAGCCGATCCGGAAACCCGTCATGGCATAGGCCTTGGACACGCCGTTCATGGTCAATATGCGGTCCGCCATTTCCGGCGCGACGGATGCCATCGTCGCGAACTCGCCCGCATAGACGAGCGCTTCGTAGATATCATCAGACAGCACCATGACATGGGGGTGAGCCCTGAGCACGTCGGCCAGACCGCGCAGCTCGTCCGCGCTATAGACGGCTCCGCTGGGGTTGGACGGGCTGTTGAGCATCAGCCATCGCGTGCGCGGCGTTATTGCGGCCTCCAGCTGTTCCGGCGTGATCTTGAAATCCGCGCCGCCCTGAATGATCACGGGCGTTGCACCGGTGAGTTTCACCATGCTGGGATAGCTCACCCAATAAGGCGCGGGCACGATGACCTCGTCGCCCGGCCCGCAGGTCACGAATAGCGCATTCCACAGCACGGCCTTGCCGCCCGGCCCGACATTGATCTGCGACGGGGTGAAGCTCAGCGCGCTATCGCGCGCGAACTTCTGTGTGATTGCGGCCTTCAACTGCGGTATGCCGTCCACCGCCGTGTAGCCGGTGTGGCCGTCGCGCATGGCCTTGTTCGCCGCTTCGATGATGTGGTTCGGCGTGGCGAAGTCCGGCTCGCCCGAGGACAGGCTGATGACATCCGCGCCCCCCTCTTTCAGCTCGCGTGCGGCCTGGGTCATGGCCATGGTCGCGGACGGAGCGACGGAAGCAATAGCGGCCGAGAGTCGTTTGGTCATGGTCAGCCCTTAGCGGTCCCGCTACGCCGCCGCCATGAGCGCTCGTGAATTTCTCGTCCTGTTTATGGTGTGCTCCCTGTGGGGACTGCACTTTACCGTCATGCGCACGGTAATCGGCACGCATGGCGTCGACCCGCTGTTCTATGCCGCGGTGCGAATGAGCTGTGTGGCGGTGCTGATGCTGCCCTTCCTGCGCTGGCATTCCGGACAGATGCGCTACGTCCTGCTGGCCGGGCTGGGCTTTGGCGCGCTGAACTACGCGTTCATGTTTCCGGCGCTTGGCATGACGACGGCCAGCGCGGCGTCAGTCGCGATCGAGCTCTATATGCCGTTTTCCGTATTGCTCGGCGTGTTGGTTCTGGGCGAGCGGATCAAGCTCTGGTCGGGGCTGGGCATCGCGCTGGCCTTTGCGGGGGTGGTCATCATCGGCCTGTCCGAGCCGGGGGAGGCGGCGGGGCCGCTCTTTGCGCTGGGCCTCGTGCTCGTGGCCCTTGCCGCGGCGAGCGAGGCGTCGGGCGCCATCGCGATCAAGCGCGTGAGCATCAACCCGATGGAAATCCTCGCCTGGACAGGCGTAATGGGCGCTGTCGTGCTGTGGCCGCTGGCGCTCCTCCTGGAGGACGACCTGCTGGAAAATTTCAGCCCGGACAGGCGCATGGTGCTATTTGGCGGGTTGGCCTATTCCGCGCTGCTGGTCTCCATTCTGGCGCATGGCTCCTATTATTGGCTACTCGGACGTCTGCCGATCGCAGTCGTCGCGCCGCTCGGTCTGATGACCACCGTCATCGGCGTGATCGGTGGGCTGGTTTTGCTGGGCGAGCCGCTGACTGTGGGGCTGGCAATCGGCATGGCCGTGACCCTGAGCGGTGTGGGAGTCATCCTCTGGCGCAGTCGCGTAAAGGCCGCAGCAACGTCCGAGCTCCGCCCCATTCCTGCCATTCCAGAGAATTAGTCGTGGGGCATGAACAGGATAATCGATACGCGGGTGAAGGCAAAAGACACGGGCAGCTTCGCCCTTTGGGCGATGATCGCCTGTGCCGCGCTCTGCGCGCTCGTTCTGCTGGCGGCGAGCTGAGACCCGGCTGAACCTTTAGAAGTGGTGACAAAGCTGTAAGCGCTGCATCTGCGCGCTTGGCGTGGGCGTTCGCTCTGCTAGACGTCGACCCGGTCTAATATAGGGGAGGGCCGCGCCGTCGTGAACGCCTTCGCCTCATATCAACGGCGTTTTTCCCCCTATCTTGACGACAATCCGCTGCTCGATCTGCTGGATGACGACGCGCAGCGCATGGCCTCCATTATTGCGGGTGCGCTGTTCGTTCATGTGGCGCTGTTCTTCGTCCTGTCGGCGAATTTCATCGTGCCGGACTTGCTGCCGGACGAGCCAGATATTGTGCCCGTGCAGATCGTGACCTATCAGGAGCCCGCGCCAGAGCCGGAAATCGTGCCGGAACCCGCGCCGGAGATCATCCAGCCCGCCGTTCCAGCCCCGGCCATTGCGCCGCGGCCCAAGCCTGTGCCGCAGCCCGTCCCGCAACCCATTCCCGAACCCATTCCGGAAGCCGTCACTCCGCCTCCGCCGCCCCCAGAACCCGAGCCGGAGCCGGAACCGGTCGTCACGCCCCCACCTCCGCCCGAAGTTTTGAGCCAGCCCGTGGTGGAGCCCGAACCCGAGCCCGTGCCCGAACCTGATCCGATTCCCGAGCCGGAACCTGAGCCCGCCCCCATTCCCAAGCCTGTCATCGAGATATTCGAGCCTGTTCCGGAGCCGGAGCCGGAACCAATCGTCGAGCCGGAGCCGCTGCCTCCCATCATCGAGATCTTCGAACCTGAACCCATTCCCGAGCCGGAACCGGAGCCCGAGCCCATTCCAGAACCCGTCATCGAGATTTTCGAGCCGGAGCCCGTTCCGGAACCGGAGCTGCCGCCTCTGGTCTTGCCGGAGCCTGCCGAGCTGCCGCCCGCGCCGGGGATCATAACGCCGGAACCGCTGCCGGAGATCCTGCCCGAGCCCTTGCCGCTGCCTGACGTGGAGCCAGAGATCATCCCAGAGCCAGAGCCCGTGCCGCCGGCGCCCGAACCGGAGCCCGAGTTCATCACGGTCGCGCCGACGATCCTCGCCTCTCCCGAAGCGCCGGAGACCTCTGATGAGGCCGACCGCGCAGTCACGGAAGAGGAAGCCGATCCGTTCCTCGATCTGCTCAAACGCGAACAGCCGCTGGGGCCGAATAATCCCGGCACCGTTCAGCCGCGCAGCCCGCTGGCCGGGCCGACTACGGGCGGCGGCAACATTGGTGTGCCGCCGACGACAGGCACGCGCCGTGAAGGGCCGGGTACGGGCGGTTGGACGCTTGCGCCTGGGTCCTGGGGCAACTCTCCGGGTGCAGGTTATGAGGGTATAAATCTGGACATGCGCTGCCGCGAAGCGGGCAAGACCCATCTGGAATGCCCGGAGTTTCTCAAGACTTTCCAGGGTCGCGATGCCAACGGTCTGGAGTCGACGCGGCTGCATATCCCGCGCGGCACGGATCGTGGTCCCGGCGGGATCGGTGGCCGCATGACCAGCACGCGTGCAAGCAATGCGCAGATCGCGGGCGGAAGCGACCCGTGGAAGCTCGGCATCGGCAATAATTCCGTGAATGCGGGCGGGCCGTCGACGACCATTTTAGACGATGGTCCCGAGGTCGATTTCAGCCGCGAGTTCCTCAGCAATCCCGTGCGCAACCCCGACCGCGCCGGTCGCCTTCGCGATCTGATCCAGCCCGAGGACGACGCGGATGACGAATTGCCGGAGCTGATCTTCCCCGACCCCTAGCGTTGGCACGCCGGAGCGATTACGCCGCTCCCATGAATTCTCCCTCTCTCGATGATTTCCCCAAGGGTCAACGCATCGATCCCGTCTGGCACGACCCGGCGCTCTACCCCATCCATGTGACGGTAGAGGTCCGCTATCAGGATCTGGATCCGCTGAACCACGTCAATAATGTCGCCATGGCGGCACTGTTCGAGACGGCGCGGATCAAGGCGAACCGGTCGATGAGAGAGCATTTTCAGACCGATCGCAACCGCACCATGATTATCAGCCAGACGCTGAACTATCTGGCAGAAACGCATGTCTATCCCGATGTCGATTGGTATATCGGTTTCGGTCACATCGGGAACAGCTCCTGGGTGCAGCAGGGCTTGGCGGTCCAGGGCGGAAAGCCCGTCGCCTGTGCGGCAGCGACGCTGGTCGCGACGCATAAGGGTGCATCGATCCCGATCCCGGAAGGCTTGCGCGCCGCGCTGATGGAGCGGCGCATGACCTTGCCGAAATGAAGTCGCTCTACGGCGTCTTCGGCGCGGTCGGAACCTGGCCGGACTGGCAGCGCTTTTTCGAGATCGAGCGCGGCGGGATGGTGCGGTCCTTTCTGTCGCTCCTGCTCTGCTATCCCGCGCTATGGCTGGTGCAGACGGGAATAGAGGCGGAGCGCGCGCGCCTGCTCGACACCGATGTGCCACAAGGCTCCGTCGGCCTGTTCATCGCGATCATAACCATATGGCTGCTCAGCTTCACGGCCACGGCTGGCGCGACGGCCATGCTGCTCGGAAAGACCGACCGCCTGCCGCTCTGGTTCGCGGCGCGCAATTGGTCGCTGGTGTGGATTTGCGTGGCGCTGGGCGCAATCTTCGCGGCCATCCGCTGGTTGGGGCTACCGTTCGCGCTCGGCAATGGCGCGCTATTCGCAGCCTATCTCGGATTGCTGCCGATCGATATCCGGCTCGCCATCCGGGCCGTCGGACTGCCGCTGGGAACGGCCGTGCTCGTCGCCTGCGTCATCGTCTCGACCTCGCTATTGGCGCTGCTCAGCGGGGCTCAGCTCGCACTCGGGTAAGTCACGCTGACGAGGTACAGCCCGTAAGGCGGCGCAACGGGACCGCAGGCGGTGCGGTCTCTCGCCTCCAGCACATCGCGCAGATCGTCCGGCGCCCATTTGCCGAGGCCCACTTCGACCAGGCTTCCCGTGAAACTCCTCACCTGCTTGTGCAGGAAAGACCGTGCGGCAAATTCCAGATGGACCTCGTCGCCCACGCGGGACACGCGCGCCATATCGAGCGTCTTGACCGGGCTGTTGCTTTGGCAATTGGTATCGCGGAAGGTCGTGAAGTCGTGACGGCCGAGAAGCTCTCGCGCACCCGCGTCCATCGCATCGACATCCAGTCGCACCGGCACGCGCCAGACTCGCCCGCGGTCGAGCGCCAGCCGCGGACGGCGGTCCAGAACCCGGTAGAGATAGCGGCGGTGGGTCGCGTCGAACCGTGCGTGCCATTCATCATCCACCAAGCGTGCATCCAGCACGCTGACCGGATGTTCGCCCAGATGGTAGTTGATCGCATCGCGGACCTTGTCAGTGCGCAGATCCTTGACCAGGTCGACATGGGCGACCTGCGCCAGCGCATGCACGCCGCTGTCCGTCCGGCCCGAACCGTAGACGATAGCGGGTTCGCCGTTTAGCTTGGCCACGGCGTCTTGGACCGCGCCTTGAACGCTGGGGCCGTGGTCCTGCCACTGCCAGCCCATATACGGCCCGCCGTCATATTCGAGGGTGAGCGCGTAGCGCGGCATGGCAGGATGTGTCCGCTTGGAAGTTTACGCGATCTCGAGCTGCTCGAGCGCTTCGACCAGTTCGGGGTGAAGTTCCCACTGGCTGGTCTTTGCATCATAATTTCCGAGCGCGCGCGCGAAAGCGTGGTCCTTGCTCTCGTCGATCTTCAGGCCCAGCTGCTCGGCGACTTCCTTACCGACGCGGCCATAGCGGAGGTTGGCGGTGTTGGCGGACTTCCATCCGGCCGCATTGGCCAGCTCGGCGGCCGTCATGCGGTGATCTTCGGAGCGGGCGTGAGCCGCGATCATGGCGGTTTCGTTCTTGTTCAGGCCACGGTTGCGGATCGCGGCGACATAGTCTTCCACCGTTCCGATATGCGGCTCGCGACGGTTGCCGCGCTGCTCGTCCAGATGGCTGTCGATCCAGGTCTTGGCCTCTTCCAGACCATCGAATGTTTCCGTGTTGGCAAGGCGGCCGTCATCGGCCAGCAGGCGGGCACCGGTGTCATTATAGACAATGCGGTAGCCATTATAGGTCTCGAACTTGCGGGCCATTTCGGCTCCTTCTTCTTATGTCAATTGCGTGCCGGCGGGCAGCGGGGTGCCGCGCAGGAAATCATCCGCGCTCATTCGCGCTTTCCCGGCAGGCTGCAGCTCTAGCAGACGGATCGCGCCCAATCCAGCACCCGTTCCGCAACCGATAAGAGCGCGGTCGTCCAGGACTGTGCCTGGGGTTATGTCAACGCCGTCCGGCGCGTGCTCTGGCTGGGCGCGATGTATCTTCACGCGCCGACCCTGTAGTTCGCACCACGCGCCGGGGAAGGGCGACAGGCCGCGGATCAGCTGATCGAGCGCGCGCGCGGATTTGGTCCAGTCGAGCCTGGCTTCCGCCTTGTCGATCTTGTGCGCGTAGCTCGGTTCTCCGGATTGCGGCGTCGGGCGCAACGCACCGCGCTCCACAGCGCCCAGCACGCGCGGCCACATGCCTGCGCCGACGCGCGACAGCCGATCAGAGAGACTCGCCGCTGTGTCGCGGGATGTGATCTCCACGGTCTCACTCAGCAGGACGTCGCCTGTGTCCAGACCCGGTGCCATCTGCATGATCTGCGCACCGGTCTGTGCGTCGCCCGCCATGATGGCGCGCTGGATCGGAGCTGCCCCGCGCCAGCGCGGTAGAAGGCTAGCGTGGAGATTCAGGCAGCCATATTGCGGAGCAGAAAGCGCGCGCTTGGGCAGGATCTGGCCGTAAGCCACGACACAGGCGACATCGGCGTTCAGCGCCTCCAGCCCGTCGATGACGCGGGGCTTGCGAAAGCTCTCCGGCGTCTCGACGGGAATGCCCATGACTTCGGCGAATTGGTGGACGGGCGATTTTCGCAGGGCCTGCCCACGTCCGGCCTTGCGCGGCGGCTGGGTATAGACGCGCGAGACCGAATAGCCGGAGGCGAGGATCTCGGCGAGCGACGGCACGGCGAAGTCGGGCGTGCCCATGAAGACGACGGAAAGAGTCAATGGAGTCTCGTGGTGGAAAGAGGGAAACGCCCTCTTAGACGGCTTGAACCCCTATGTCATCGCCCGGCCGAGATAGGTGTAGAGCTCATCCATCAGCGCAGGACTGCCGCAGGCGACGAGCCTTGGGCCGTCCTTGGGATTGCCGCCGTGCCAGTCCGTTATGACCCCGCCTGCGCCGACGACCACGGGCATTAGCGCGCGCACGTCGCAGGGCTTCATGCCGCCCTCGATCATCAGGTCCATGCGGCCTTGCGCCAGCAGCACATATCCGAAGGCATCGAGGCCGAGGCGCGAAAAGGCGACGCCGCTCTGGATGATCTTGTAGGCGGCCAACTCACCGGGGCCGAACATGCCAAAGGGCTGGGTGCAGCCGAGGCGCGCCTCTGACAGTGTCTCGATCGTGCGGACTTGCAACCGTTCGCGCGCACCATCGTCATGGATGAGGTGGGCGACGGGCTCTGCGGAAATATCGCCGACGGCCCGGATACCCATGGCGGGCAGGTCGATCATGCCGAGCACGGGTTCGCCCTCATGGCTCACCGCGATCAGCGTGGACCAGACCGGAACGCCCGCCACGAAACCGCGCGTGCCGTCGATGGGATCCAGCGTCCATGAGTAGGCGTTGGAGCCGACATGGTCCGGCAACTCCTCACCCTCAATAGAGTCGTCTGGAAAGCGGTCGCGGATCAGGCGGCGCAACGCGCGCTCGCCCTCTATGTCGGCTTCGGTCACCGGGTCATATCCGGATGCCGCCTTATTCTCAGCGGCAACGCCCGAACGGAACAGCGGCAGGGTGATCTGCCGCGCGGCCGCGCTCAGCGTGTCGAAAAAATGTAGCCGCTCTTGAAGGTCGCTCATAATGAGCGCGGTTAGCCCTAACGGCTCACCAGACGCAATTGCGGTTTCACTGCACCTTCGAGAGATTTGGCGAGATCGAGCAGGTGCTTTCGCGGCCCTTCGCCCATGGCGTAATAGGCCCGCACGAGGTCCATGGTCTCTTTCTTGGACAACACGTCGGCGGCGATGTGATCCGTGTCCTCGCCTGCAAATTCGTCACGGTCAGACAGGCCTTCATAGAAATACTGCACAGGGACGGAGAGCGCCTCTGACAGTTCGAACAGCCGCGCGGCGGAGACACGGTTTGCGCCGCACTCATATTTCTGGATCTGCTGGAAGCGGATGCCGACTTGTTCTGCCAGCGCTTGCTGGGTCAGGCCGAGAAGGCGGCGGCGGCGGCGCAGGCGCTTGCCCACATGAAGGTCGATGTCGCTGGTCATGGCGTGGTCCCGTGTTTGACGTGTTCGCCTTTGACGGGAGCAAGGGCCGTGCCAGAGTCGTGCTGGTTGTTCGCCTGCCAAGGGAGGGAAAATGCCGGATTCTTTCGTTCGCTTGACGGGGGAGATTGTCCCGCGAGACGGGCGCTGTCCCATACCGGCACATCTGCGAGGCGAGTATGGTTAACGCGGCTCCGCGCCCTACTGTGCGGCCAGCGCGTCGATCGCGCTCGGCCTGCGCGCTTCCACGACTTGCGCGATGATGGTCGAGAGCGTTTCTGCGAGCCTGTCATAGCCGCGCTTGGGCGCGAGCGTGACAGGATTGAGATAGAGATCGCGATTGACTTCGATCTGCACGACTTCGACCCCCATTTCCGGTCTGCCGTAATGCTCGGTCACGAAACCGCCCGCGTAAGGATAGTTCACGGCGACTGAAAAACGCTCGGCCTGGAAGAGCTGCCGGAACATGGACAAGGTCTGAGGATGGCAGGAGCGGCCAAAGCGATCGCCCAGGATAATGTCGGGCCTGCGCGAGCCCATGGGTGCGAAACCCGGCATGGAATGGCAGTCCACTAAGAGAGCCTGTCCGAAGTCGATCTGAGACTCGCGCAGGAGTTCTGCAAGGTCGCGGTGATAGGGATCATAGAGCGCGCGCAGCCGGGCATGCGCGTCCGCGCGGGACGGTAGGCGGCGATAGATCGGAGTGCGCTCGCTGATATGGGTCGGCACAACGCCGAGCCCGGCCTGAGCGCGCACGGTTTCCTTGATGGGACCCACGGACCAATCTTGCGGCAGCTCTGTCGGTGCGCGGTTCACATCGACATAGCAGCGCGGAAAACGCGCGCTGATCAGCGGGGTGCCCGCTTCCACGCAGCTGCCGAACAGCCGGTCGATGAACATGTCCTCGTTCCGGCGCAGCTGCGCAGCCGACAGGGCTGAACGGTCTCGAAGGGCTTGCGGATAGACGCTTCCGGAGTGCGGTGAGGCAAAGACGACGCCCGCGCGCCATAGATCGGGGCGCATCACATCATGGCCGGGTGACAGAGCGGCCAAGCTCTCGCGTTCCTGCGGGCCGATATTGCGCGGCAGATGTGCGGGCTCTCGCTCCATGACTGTGTTTACGCATGAAATCGACAAATCGTCAGGATTTTTTAAGTCGCAGGCGCGATGTGATGCGCAACCGGGTTAACCCCGATTCGCTGGGCCGATGGCGCGGGACTTGCAGTCAGGTTATACCATGGCGCGGACCACACCAGGGTTCACGCATCAGAAGAAAGACTCCGCACGCATGGCCACTATCCTCTACGCCGAAGACGATACCGACATGCGCCGCTTTTTCGAGAAAGCTCTCGAAAAGGCCGGGCACAACGTCATCGCCTGTTCGGACGGCGAACGTGCCCTGCGCGCTCTGAAATTCGCGGACGGCGCATTCGACTTGCTGCTGACCGACATCATGATGCCCGGAATAGACGGGATCGAGCTCGCCAAACACGCCGAACGGCTGTCGCCCGGGATCAAGGTGATGTTCATCACGGGTTTCGCCGCCGTGGCGATGAGCGACCCGGATGCGGCGTCGCAAACCGTGCTGAGCAAACCCGTGCATCTGCGGGAGCTGGTCAACGAAGTCGACAGGCTCATCGCGGCCTAGGGCGCCCAACCGATCTGTTGGCAAACGGCCGGGCTTGCGCCCGGCTTTTTCGTTTCGCCCTCTGGTCACCCTTCCGCTACACCTGCGCCGTGCCCCGCTCTCACCCACCCCGCGCCTGGCAGCGCATGGTCTCCGGCCGTCGTCTCGACCTGCTCGACCCCAGTCCGCTGGATATAGAGATCGAGGATATCGCGCGCGGACTCGCGCGCGTGGCGCGATGGAACGGGCAGACACTGGGCGAGCACGCCTTTTCCGTCGCGCAGCATTCGGTCATCGTCGAGAATTTGCTCGCGCGGCTATTCCCCAAAAGCACGACGGCGGAACGGCTGACGGCGTTGCTACACGACGCCCCGGAATATGTGGTCGGCGACATGATCAGCCCGTTCAAGGCGGCGCTGGGGCTGGACTACAAGTCATTTGAAGCAAGGCTGGAGCGCGCGATTCATGTGCGGTTTGGACTCCCCGCAGAGACGTCCGCGCAACTGCACAAACGTATCAAGCGCTGCGACATTATCTGCGCCTATTTCGAGGCGACGCAGATCGCGGGGTTCACGGCGGAAGAGGGCGCGGACTTCTTCACCCTGCCGCCGGACGGCGTGTATGTCGATGTCGCGCCAATGTCCGTGCTGGACGCGGAAGCCGCCTTTCTCAGGCGGTTCGAGGCGCTCTGCGACGCGCTCTAGGGTGGGCGCTCGCGTGGGCTTTTCGCAGGCCCGCCGCATCGACGGCTGTGTAGCGCTGGGTCGTCGACAGGCTGGCATGGCCGAGCAATTGCTGGATCGTCCGCAAGTCCCCGCCGCCCGCGAGCAGATGGGTCGCGAAGCTGTGTCGCAGCGCATGGGGCGTGGCGCTCTCCGGCAGGCCGAGATAGCCGCGCAATTCCGCCACAGCATGCCTGACGACGCGCGGGTTCAGCCGTCCACCGCGTGCGCCGCGAAACAGCGCTTGATCGGGGCTCAGCGCGAAGGGGCACAGCGCGGCGTATCGCTCGACAAGCTCCCTGACGCGCGGCAGGATCGGCACGAGCCGCGTCTTGTTGCCCTTGCCGGTGACGCGCAGACTGTCGCCCAGCGGCAGCGCTTTGGCGTCGATCGCGAGCACTTCGGAGATACGCAGGCCCGCTCCGTAGGCAAGGCCCAGCACGGCGGCATTGCGCGCTTCGACCCAGGCTTCGCGTCCGTGCACGCTGCCGAGCTCGACCAGCTCCTTCGCGCCTGACACGGACAGCGCTTTTGGAACGGGTGGCTTGGAGCGCGGGCCGCGGATCAGCGCAATATCGGAATTCGCGACGTCCCAGCGCCGCTCGATATAGCGGTAGAAGGTCCGCAGGGCCGACAGCAGTCGTTGCACAGACGCGCTGCCCAAACCGTCTCTGCGCCGCGCCGCGAGATAGGCGCGAAAGTCTGCGGCGCGAAGTCCCGCTAGCACACGCAAATCGGCGGGCGCATCGACATGCCGTGCAATGAAGCTCTGAAACGCCGCAATGTCCCGGCCATAGGCGTCTATCGTCTTGTCAGCCAAACGGCGCTCGCCGGCTAGATGAGAGAGAAAGGTCTGCCGGACAGTATCCCCGTCTATGTCTGGGGCGTCGATATGCGGAATTGTCGTGGACACTCGCCAAGCGTGGACGGGAGGCGTAAACAAAGCGGAAACCCCGCCGCGCCCACACCCCGGAGCCGACCATGTCCCGCCGCTATCTCCTGCCGCTTGCCCTCATCCTCGCCGCCTGTTCCGGCCCGCAGGAGACGGTGTCCGATGCGGACGCCGCTTCGGCGTTGCATGACCGGTTACTGACGCTCGACACCCATATCGACATCCCGCTGACTTATATGACTGAGATCGATCCGGCGACAAATACGGACCTTCAGGTCGATCTGCCCAAGCTCGATGCCGGTCGTCTCGATAGCGGCTTCTGGATCGTCTACACGCCGCAGGGCGATCTGAACGCGGAGGGCTATGCCGCAGGACAGGAGATTGCGAATACGCGCATCACGGCGATTCAGGCGCTGCTGCGCGAACATGACGAGACGGTCGGGCTGGCCAAGACGGCCGCCGATGTGCGCCGCATCGTCGGCGAGGGCCGCCATGCCGTGCTGATCGGCATGGAGAACGCCTATCCTATAGGCGAAGGGCTGGGCGTGCTGCCGCATCTGGAAAAGGTCGGCATACGCTATGTCGGCATCACCCATTTCGGTCACAACCAGTTTGGCGACAGCTCCAACCCGAACCCCGTGCGCGATGCGGGCCCACGCCACAACGGCCTGTCCGAACTGGGCCGCGAACTGGTGGGTGCTCTCAACGATCTGGGTATCATGGTCGATGTCAGCCACGCCGGCAAAGCGACGATGATGCAGGCGGCAGACTTGTCCCGCACTCCGATCATCGCGAGCCATAGCGGCGTAAAGGCCGTTGCCGATTCGGCGCGTAATCTGGATGACGAACAGCTGCTCAAGATCCGCGACGTCGGCGGCGTCGCGCATATGGTCGCGCTCGGCGCCTATGTGAAGCTGCCCACGGCGGAGCAGCAGGCCGCGCGCACCGCGCTGGATGCGGAGTTCGGCGACCGCAGCACGTGGGATCAGCCCAAGCGTGACCTATACGGCGAACGCCGCGCCGCCATCACGGCCATGGCACCCGAAGCGACTGTGTCCGACTTCGTCGACCACATCGACCACGCGGTCAAAATCGCCGGGATCGACCACGTCGGCATCGCATCCGACTTTGACGGCGGCGGCGGCATCGATGGCTGGCGCGACGCGTCCGAAACGCAAAACGTCACCGACGAGCTGTCTCGCCGCGGCTATTCCGAAGAACAGATCGCCAAGATCTGGGGCGGCAACCTGCTGCGCGTGATGGAAGCGGTGGAGGTGGAGGCCAAGTCGGACTGACCAAAGCTGTCATCTTTGGCATCACCTCTAGCCAGGACGATCGTCCGACGTGCTATCCAGGGCCTCTATTTAAAGAACCATATCGACCTTGGAAGCGAGATTGAGCTCTGGTTCCGTGCAGGCTCAGCTCGCGGCTTGGCAGTCGGCAAGCGGTTGCTGCGCGTCCGGGACGTCGAAGATGAAGTCGCTCGCGCTAAGGCGACTGAGCTGCACGTTGTCCAGCGTTGTCACATTGCCTTCGCCGAAGTCGAACACCGTATCCTGTCCCACCTGGGTGGCCCGCGCGATGATGTCGACGAAGGAGCCCGCAATGGCGTCGTCCACATCGGATGCGTCGATGATATCTTGGCCTTGGGTGAAATCGAGCACGGCATCGACGCCGTCGCTGATAACGAAGCTGTGGTCGCCGCGCCCGCCGAACAGCGTGTTGTCTCGGGAGCTGAATGAGCCGGTGGTGTCGATAGTCAGGTCGGTCGTGTCGTGGTTGAAAATTGAAGGCAGAAACGCGACGGAGCGTTCAAGTGGATTAAGCCCGATTGCTCTATCGCGGATATGCTGCGGCGTTGGAGCTTGCGGGGAGGGCATCTGCCGGATGTGTGGACCCGATGCTCGTAGCCCACCCGCTGCTCGTTGCCTAAAGGCCCTGCCGCACAACAGCCATCGCCCGTTGACCTTTGTGAGAACCGCTCATATAGGCGCGCTCGTCAGGGGACGTGCTGTCCATGGGATGCCATGGAAACCTCGTCCGAGACATAGATTTACCGACAGTTGCTCCGCCGCCTCGTGTTGCGGGTCAATCGACCAACGCAAGCAGGCTCCGGCTTTTTCGGCTCAAGACCGAAATCGCTGGTCGTCTGCGTTTTGCATATCATCAACCGCTCGCCGACATGCGGGCAACTCTATCGCGGAATACCACCGCAAACGAAAGCAGGACGGCACATGCCAACTATTCAACAGCTCATCCGGAAGCCCCGGAAGGATAAACGCAAGCGCAACAAAGTGCCGGCTCTCGAAGCCTGCCCACAGAAGCGCGGCGTTTGCACACGCGTTTACACGACCACGCCGAAGAAGCCGAACTCGGCTCTGCGTAAGGTCGCCAAAGTGCGTCTGACCAACGGCTTCGAAGTGCTGTCCTACATCCCGGGCGAAGGCCACAATCTGCAAGAGCACTCCGTTGTGCTCATCCGCGGCGGCCGCGTGAAAGACTTGCCAGGTGTGCGTTACCACGTCCTGCGCGGTGTGCTCGATACGCAAGGCGTGAAAGACCGCCGTCAGCGTCGTTCGAAGTACGGCGCGAAGCGTCCGAAGTAAGCCCGGTAGAGGAGAGAAGATATGTCACGTCGTCACCGCGCCGAAAAACGCGAAGTCCTGCCCGATGCCAAATATGGCGATATCGTGCTGACCAAATTCATGAACGCCATCATGCTGGACGGTAAGAAGTCCGGCGCCGAGAAGATCGTCTATGGCGCCATGGACATCGTCGAGGACAAGGCCAAGACCGAGCCGATCCGCATCTTCCACGATGCGCTGGAAAACATCAAACCTGCCGTCGAAGTGCGTTCGCGCCGCGTCGGTGGTGCGACCTATCAGGTTCCCGTCGAAGTCCGTCCCGAGCGCCGTCAGGCTCTCGCCATCCGCTGGCTGGTGTCCGCCTCGCGTGCTCGCAACGAGAACACGATGCGCGAACGTCTTGCCGCCGAGCTGCTGGACGCCGCCAACAACCGCGGCACAGCCGTGAAGAAGCGCGAAGATACGCACCGCATGGCCGAAGCCAACCGCGCCTTCTCGCACTACCGCTGGTAGTCACTATATAGGGTTTGCAGCGGGCACCGGTCCGCTGCGCCCAAACTCTCTCAGACGTACACCCCCAGACCTACGGGAGCCTGCAATGGCACGCGAATACGAACTCAAGGACTACCGGAACTTCGGTATCATGGCGCACATCGATGCGGGCAAGACGACCTGCACCGAGCGGATTCTCTATTATACCGGTAAAAACCATAAGATTGCCGAAGTCCACGATGGCGCGGCCACGATGGACTGGATGGAGCAAGAGCAAGAGCGCGGCATCACGATCACCTCGGCTGCGACGACCTGCTTCTGGAAAGACAAGCGCCTGAACATCATCGACACGCCCGGACACGTGGACTTCACCATCGAAGTCGAACGCTCCCTGCGCGTGCTCGACGGCGCAGTCGCGCTCCTGGACGCCAATGCCGGTGTCGAGCCACAGACCGAGACGGTCTGGCGTCAGGCCGATAAATACAACGTCCCGCGCATGATCTTCATCAACAAGATGGATAAGCTGGGTGCGTCATTCTACAACTCGGTTCAGTCGGTGAAAGACCGTCTGGGGGGCAACGCGCTGGAAATGCAGTTGCCGATCGGTTCCGAAGACCAGTTCAAAGGCGTCATCGATCTCGTCAAAAATGTCGCTTACGTCTGGTCCGAAGAGTCCAAGCTCGGCGAAGCCTATGACACGGTCGAAATCCCCGAAGACATGAAAGAGAAGGCCGCAGAGTACCGCGAAGCCCTGATCGAAGCCGTCGCCGAGATGGATGACGACGTCATGGAGAAATATTTCGAAGGCGAAATGCCCGACGTCGAGACGATCCAGCGCCTCGTCCGCGCGGCGACGATCGCGAACAAGGTCGTGCCCGTCTTCTGCGGCACCGCGTTCAAGAACAAGGGCGTGCAGCCCCTTCTCGACGCCGTCGTGGCCTATCTGCCGAGCCCGCTGGACATCGAAGCCATCAAGGGCATCGACGCCAAGACCGGCGAAGAGACCACGCGTCCGGCCTCGGATGACGAGCCGCTCTCCATGCTGGCCTTCAAGATCATGAACGACAAATTCGTGGGTACGCTGACCTTCTGCCGCATCTATTCCGGCAAGCTGACCACTGGCACGACGCTGCTGAACTCCGTCAAGGAGAACAAGGAGCGCGTGGGTCGCATGATGATGATGCACTCCAATGACCGTGAGGACATTCAGGAAGCCTATGCCGGCGACATTATCGCCGTGGCGGGTCTGAAGCGCACGACAACGGGCGACACGCTCTGCGATACGGGCAAGCCTGTCATCCTGGAGCGTATGGAATTCCCCGATCCCGTGATCGAAATCGCTGTCGAGCCCAAGACCAAGTCGGACCAGGAGAAGCTGGGCGTTGGCCTGCAGCGTCTGGCTGCCGAGGATCCATCCTTCCGCGTGAGCACGGACGAGGAATCCGGCCAGACCATCATGGCGGGCATGGGCGAACTGCACCTCGACATCCTCGTGGATCGTCTGAAGCGCGAATTCGGCGTCGAAGCGAACATCGGTCAGCCGCAAGTGGCCTACCGCGAAGCACTCGCTCACCCGGTCGACATCGACTACACCCACAAGAAGCAGTCGGGTGGTTCGGGTCAATTCGGCCGCGTGAAGATCAAATTCCAACCGTTGGAGCCAGGCGAAGGTATCGTCTTCGAGAACTCGGTTGTCGGCGGTAACGTCCCGCGCGAATATATCCCGGGCGTCGAGAAGGGCATCCGCTCCATGGCCGAAACCGGTCTGCTGGCAGGCTTCCCGGTCATCGACTTCAAGGCCGAGCTCTATGACGGCGCTTACCACGACGTCGACTCCTCGGTCATGGCCTTCGAGATCGCCTCGCGTGCTGCGTTCCGTCAGATCAAGGAAGAGGGCAAGCTGAAGCTGCTCGAGCCGATCATGAAGGTCGAGGTCGTGACGCCGGATGAGTATATGGGCGACGTCATCGGCGACCTGAACTCCCGTCGTGGCATGGTCCAGGGCACGGAAATGCGCGGCAACGCCAATGTCGTGAACGCCATGGTGCCGCTCGCCAATATGTTCGGCTACGTCAACGACTTGCGCTCCAAGTCCCAGGGCCGCGCGCAATTCACCATGACCTTTGATCACTACTCCGCCACGCCGCAAGCTGTCGCTGACGAAGTGATTTCCAAGCAGGGCGGCGCATAAGCGCCCCTGCGATCTAATATAAAACGATAGACAAAGAGTAGGAGCCGAAAATGGCTAAAGAGAAATTCGAACGTAACAAGCCGCATGCCAATATTGGCACGATTGGTCACGTTGACCACGGCAAGACGACGCTGACGGCGGCGATCACCAAGTATTTTGGTGACTTCAAGGCCTATGACCAGATTGACGGCGCGCCGGAAGAGAAG